>JBDTSU010000097.1:0-11024 GCA_039930965.1 Betaproteobacteria bacterium | reverse complement strand
AAATCGCGCTGGGGTACGTTCGACGAACTGCGCGAAAACTCCATCATCAACCTGCGCGCCATCGTCGAATCGGTGCCCAGGGATGCCGCCGTCGTGAAGGGCAGCGAAGCGCAGAAGATTGCCGATGCCTATGCAAGTTTCCTCGACGACGCCAATCGGGATGCGCGCGGATTGAAGCCGCTGGCACCGCTGTTTGCCCGCATTGATGCGCTCGCCGACAAGCGTGAGCTGCCGGCCTTGATGGCGGACCTTGCACAAATGCGTGTCGGTATTCCCTACCTGACCTACATCAACCAGGACTCGCGGGAATCGACCCGCTACGCGGTGTGGATGAACCAGGGCGGACTGGGCCTGCCCGACCGCGATTACTACCTGAATGATGCGGACGCGAAGAACGTCAGCATCCGCGCGAAATACCTGGCGCACATGGAAAAATCACTCGCGCGAGCCGGTGAGGCCAACGCGGCAGCCATCGCGAAAGACGTGCTGGCGCTCGAGACCGAGTTGGCGAAATCGCATTGGACCCGTGTCGAAAACCGCAATCCGGTGAAGACCTACAACAAGGTCGAACTCGACAAGTTTGCCGATCTCGCGCCCGGCTTTGACTGGAACGCCGCCTTTGCCACGGCAGGCATCGCGGGCAAGACCGGCTATATCATCGTCCGCCAGCCCAGTGCCGCGACCGGCTTTGCCAAGGCGGTGAATTCCCTGCCGCTTGCGACGTGGAAAGCCTATCTCAAATGGCACGCGATGAACCGCTTTGCGGGTCTGCTGGATCGCGAAACGGTCGCGAACGATTTCGGCTTCTACAGCACCGTGCTGCGCGGCGTGCCGGAGATCGAGCCCGCGTGGAAGCGCGCGGTGCGATTTGTCGAGGCGGGGTTGGGAGAAGCACTGGGCAAGGCCTATGTGCAAAAGCACTTCCCGCCGGAGAACAAGGCGCGCATGCAGAAAATCGTCGTCAATCTGTTGCAGGCCTACCGCGAAAGCATCGACACGCTCGACTGGATGAGCCCGGCCACCAGGAAAGAGGCGCAGGCAAAACTCGCGACTTTCTCGCCGAAGATCGGCTACCCGGACAAGTGGCGTGATTATTCCGCGCTCGACATCGTACGCGATGACCTGGTCGGCAATGCACAACGCATGGCCCGCTTCGAGTTCGCCCGCAACCTCGCCAAGCTCGGCAAACCGATCGATCGCGGCGAATGGGGCATGACGCCACAAACCGTCAACGCCTACTACAGCCCGTTGAAGAACGAGATTGTATTTCCCGCGGCCATCCTGCAGCCGCCGTTCTTTAATGCGGCCGCGGATGACGCGGTGAACTATGGCGGCATCGGCGCCGTCATCGGCCACGAAATCGGCCACGGCTTCGACGACAGCGGCAGCCAGTTCGACGGCACCGGCAATCTGCGCAACTGGTGGACGGCCGAGGACCGCGAGAAATATTCGGCGCGCACCAAATCGCTGGTCACGCAGTACAACGCTTACAGCCCGGTGCCCGGCTATTTTGTCAACGGCGCGCTGACCCTGGGCGAGAACATCGGCGACAATTCCGGCGCGGCCATCGCCTACAAGGCCTACCTCCTGTCGCTCGGCGGCAAGCCCGCGCCGGTAATCGATGGTTACACCGGCCCGCAGCGGTTCTACATGGGCTTCGCGCAAATCTGGCGCGAGAAAGCGCGCGATGAATCGGTCATCGTGCAGATCAAGACCGATCCGCACACACCGGGCGAATTCCGCACCAATGGCTCGATCCGCAACCAGCCGGGATTCTACGAAGCCTTCGGCGTGAAGGCGGGCGACAAGCTGTACCTGGCGCCGGATCAACGGGTGACGATCTGGTAGACATGGAACCGTCGAGGCAATTACAACGCTGATTTGTTGCGGCGTGCGCCTCCGCACCTTGGGCGCTGAGCGCGTCGCGGGTATCGGTAGCGGGCCGTTTCACGATGTCTTGCCGAACCGGGAGTCCTGTTGTTACGCCACAAACAGGTTGCTCTCGCGTCCACCGTCGCCGCCAAGTATCTCGGTGGCGTGGTGCACCTGCGCGATCATGCTGACAGTGGCTGCGCGCATCCTCGATGCGCCCGGCAAGATATCCGATACCAGGCAGGCCTTCACTTCACGCTGTCGGAGTTGTATGACACGCTGCAAGGCGCAATCTGGAGCGAACTCAAAGCCGGTGGCGATATCAATCCGCTGCGGTGCAACCTGCAACGCGAGCACCTGCGCCGGGTCGTTAATACGCTGATCAAGCCGGTAGCCTGAGTGCCGAAACCGGTTGGGCAGGCATTACAGGCTTGATGAATCGTCATTCCGGCGAACAACCACAAGGGTTGCGCCGGGCCGGAATCCCGACCGCACATCTCAGCGCAAAGTGGGTTGGACCGGGTCCCGGACTTCGCCGGAACGATGGATTCTCGCTGGTATCGCGACACCATGAAGCCAAGCACTAGTGCGGCACTCAGGCCCGAAATGGCTGTGAAGCGGCGTCAGTGCTGGGGTTTCGCCTTGTTTTGCAGGTGAAACAATAAATTCCTAGGCGTTTTCGACGGTCTCGGGTATAGTTCGGTTTGTGCGATGCAGCATCAGTACGTGGCATCGCAAATGTTCATCGTCTCCTCCCCCCGCTTTTCTCCCCGGTCTTTGGCGTTTCGCCTTCGCACCCACGAATCGCAAATAGGTTGGCGCCGATGTTGGTGCGTCACCGTTTGATCAGATTTGTTCTTCGTAGAACACCTTCCGGTCTAAATTGCCGTCTCGTTTCCGTTTTCGAGACGACGCCCCGTTTTTGTGTCTTGTTGCGCGTCCACCGGAATGGCTGCGCTTGGAAAACTTGAAAATGAATTTTGATACTCTGGGCTTAGCCGCCCCGATCCGCGAAGCGATTGCCCTCGCCGGATATACCGACCCGACCCCCGTGCAGGCGCGCGCCGTCCCTGAAGCGCTGGCCGGACGCGACCTGATGGTTTCCTCGCAGACCGGCAGCGGCAAGACCGCGGCCTTCATGCTGCCCGCCCTGCAACTGTTGACCGAAGAACATGCGGTCGCCGGACGCGGTCCGCGCGTGCTGGTGCTGACGCCGACCCGTGAACTGTCGATGCAGGTCACCAAGGCCGCCGAAACCTACGGCCGCAAGATGAAACGCGTGAAAATGCTCTCGCTGGTCGGCGGCATGCCGTATCCGGTGCAGAACCGCTTGCTGAAAGCCGGCGTGGACATCCTGGTGGCGACGCCGGGCCGCCTGCTCGACCAGATGCAATCGGGCCGCGTCGATCTGTCGCGCCTGCAATTGCTGGTGCTCGACGAAGCAGACCGCATGCTCGACATGGGCTTCAAGGACGACCTGGAAGCGATCGTCAAGCAGACGCCCGCGACCCGCCAGACCCTGCTGTTCTCGGCGACGATGGAGCCCGCGATCATTCGCCTGGCAACGTCCATGCTGAAGGACCCGGTGCGCATTGCCATCGACAGCCAGCAAAGCAAACACGAAAACATCGAACAGCGCCTGCACTTCGCTGACGACATGGGCCACAAGAATCGCCTGCTTGACCACCTGCTGCGCGACGAAGGCATGAACCAGGCCATCGTCTTCACCTCCACCAAGCGCGCCGCAGATGACCTCGCCAGCAACCTGAACGAAAAAGGCTTCTCGGTCGCCGCGCTGCATGGCGACATGAAGCAGGGTGCCCGCACCCGTACGCTGCAGAATCTGCGTCGCGGCAGTTTGCAGGTGCTGGTCGCCACCGACGTCGCCGCGCGCGGTATCGATGTGCAGGGCATCTCGCACGTCATCAACTACGATCTGCCGCGTGCCGCGGAAGATTACGTTCACCGCATCGGCCGCACCGGCCGCGCCGGCAAGAACGGTATCGCCATCAGCCTGGCCAACGTGCGTGAGCACTTCCAGGTGAAGCTGATCGAGCGTTTCACGTCTCAGTTGATCCCGGTCACGACCATTCCGGGCCTGGAACCCAAGGCACGCGTGTTCTCCAAACCGTCGCATCCCGGTTCGCGGCCGGGAGGGCGTCCGGCGGGTAACTTTGGCGACAGCAAGAAATTCGGTGCGCCGCGTTCCGCCGGTGCCGGCAAGCCCGGCGGTTATCGTGGCGCGGAGAAACCTGCCGGCTTTCGTGGTGCTGAGAAACCTGCCGGTTTCAGCGGCTTCGGCAAGAGCAGCGCGGGCAAACCGGCCGGAAAGACCTTCAGCAAGCCGGCGGGCAAATCGCCCTGGCAGGAAAAGTAACAGGACAGCTTTTTCGCCGTCGGAGAAAAAAAGCCCGCGAGTCGCGGGCTTTTTCTTTTCGGGTAATGGTCCAACTACGGCGCCCCCTCGGCTGAAAGAACGAACATCCGCGACAGCGCATGACGCTCAGATACCGGCAAGTCCATAATTTCGGCAAAAACCGTCTTGACGACCCAGCAGCCACTTTCGTGGGAGGACATCGACGGATAGCCGATCACCCGTTTTAGTACTGCCTGCTCTTCGGCGCTGAATTTGCCGACCAGAATGCGCAAGGCTCGTTCGGAACGGGACTGCACGTAGGCCGGAAACGGCGTGCGATTCAATTCCGCTTCAACCGCCTGCGCGGTCAGGTCAAAAAAGGCGCGAATGTCGCTGGCGGTCATGTTTTCCAGCGCGCGCAACAGTTTCGGCGCCAGTGCCTTGGCCAATGCCGGGTCCGCCCGCGACAGCGACGCACAGGTGGCGACGTCCAGATACTCGACCAGCTTGACGATGAGTTCCATGCGCCGGTCAAGCTGCGCATCGCTCAGGCGCTTCAGCCCGTTCTGGGCGATTTCAAAACCGAGCGTGGTCGGATCGGTGTTGCGGGCGGCGGCCTGGAGCTTGCGTTCGAAGTTCGGGATCGCCGTCAGCGTCTTCACAAAATCCTCGAAGGGAAGATGGGCGGGCGATTCGCGCGAAAACGGATTCGCGACCGGCTTGGGTTTGTTCGCCTGCCTGACCAGTATAAATGCACCGATCAGGGCGACGAGCACCAGGACGACAATGAGGGGCTGTTTTTTCACTCGATAACCGTGTGTCGACAGGTGCCGCCGGCGGGACGGTGTGAAGTGACGTCCATCGCCGGGCTCAACCCGACGCGCTGATCACCCAGGCGGCGATCGATTCGATGAGCGTGTCCACTTCACCCAATGCGGGCAATACCCGAAAGCCGATGCCGGTACGTTGTTGCGCCGCGTCGACCAGCGTCGGCAAATCCTTGCGCATATGCCCGCCGAGCGCCAGAAAAAGTGGCGCGACGGTGATTTGTCTGATCCCCCTGGCGTGCAGTGCCGCGACCGCCTCGTCGAAAGACGGCGCCATGCGCTCCAGGAAGGCGAGTTCGACCACCTGCGCCGGATCGCGCGCACGAATGACCGATTGCAGTTTGACGAACGGCTCGGCCCACTTCGGGTCGGCGGAACCGTGGGCAAACAGCAGCAGGGCCTGGCGATGGACAGTTTGCGTCATGACGAACCGTGAAGGGCGATGTCGTCACATGATAGCAAGCCGGCGGCGCATGGTATGGCGATTGCTTGATGACTCCCATGATGAAGGCAATCGACGCGCCAAAACTGAAAGTCATGCTGGTCGACGAAGACCCCGACCGGGCCGCTGACGTGCGCGCGGCGCTGCTTGCCTGCGGCTGCGAAGTGATCTCCTTGCTGGCCTCGCCGCTGGAGATCTACGACGCGGTCAAGACCACCTCGCCCGACGTGATCATCATCGACACCGAGTCGCCGTCGCGCGATTCGCTGGAAAACCTGGCCTTTGTGTCGCGCGACCGACCGCACCCGATCGTCATGTTCTCCGGGGACCGCAGCAGCGAGACCATCCGCGACGCCATTCGCGCAGGGGTGTCGGCCTATGTGGTCGATGGCCTGTCGGAACAACGCCTGCAGCCCATCCTGCAAGTGGCGGTGGCGCGCTTCGCCGCCGAGCAAAGCCTGAAGCGCGAACTCGCCGATGCCCGGACGCAACTGGCCGATCGCAAGAACATCGAACGCGCACGGGGCATCCTCATGAAGCAACGCGATCTCAGCGAAGACGAGGCATTCCAGATGCTGCGCAAGTTCGCCATGGATCGCGGCCTCAAGATGGCCGAGGCCGCGGCGCGCGTGATCGACATGGCATCGATGCTGGGCTGAGCCCGCTTCCGTTCACTAATGGTGCGTCGCAGCATTCACGGCCTTCGCTTTTGGTGCGCGGTTGCCTGGGCCAAATCGGGCGCAAACCCCGACAAAGCTTGATTTTCCTCTTCTAATCAATGTGATGCCGGCAAATTCACGCGTTGGCATCGAACTTGCAAACCATCCTTGAAACCGTGCATCGACGCTGATGCACCTCCGGACAACGGCGTCCAGACAGAAGTGCTGCGTGGCGAATCGCGTTTCGATCCGCTATCGCTTGCCACTTTGTCTGGACGCCTTTTTTTGGGCGATCGATTTTGATTTTACTGACGGGAGATTCGGAATGGACCATGAACAACGCGGCAACGGCAAGGCAATACCCATTGCGGGCTGCGACACAAAACCCCTGGCCGGCGCGCGCCGCGATTTTGTGCGCGCCTCCGCCGGCCTGCTCGGCGGCGCCGCGTTGATGTCGATCGTGCCCCCCGGCGTGCGTTCGGCCGCCTGGGCGGCGGGATCCGATGCGCCGGAAAAGAAGGAAGTGAAGATCGGCTTCATTCCGCTGACCGATTGCGCCTCGGTGGTGATCGCCTCGGTCATGAAGTTCGACGAGAAATACGGCATCAAGATCACGCCATCGAAGGAAGCATCGTGGGCCAGCGTGCGCGACAAGCTGGTCAACGGTGAGCTCGATGCCGCGCATGTGCTCTACGGCCTGATCTACGGTGTGCATTTGGGCATCGGCGGGCCGAAGAAGGACATGGCGGTGCTGATGAGCCTGAACAACAACGGCCAGGCCATTACGCTGGCCAACAAGTTTTCGGAAAAAGGCGTGAAAGACGGCGCCGGGCTGAAAATTTTCATCGACAAGAACAAGGGCGAGTACACCTTTGCGCAAACCTTCCCGACCGGCACCCATGCGATGTGGCTCTACTACTGGCTCGCTACCTACGGGATCGACCCGTTCAAGGACGTGAAAAATATCGTGGTGCCGCCCCCTCAGATGGTGGCCAACATGCGCGTCGGAAATATGGATGGCTTCTGCGTGGGCGAACCGTGGAACAACCGCGCCATCGCCGACAAGATCGGCTTCACTGCCGAGACCTCGCAAGGCATCTGGAAGGACCATCCGGAAAAGACACTGGGCACGACCGCCGATTTCATCAAGCAGAACCCGAACACCGCGCGCGCCATGACGGCAGCGATCCTGGAGGCGAGCAAGTTCATCGACGTGATGGCGAATCGCAAAAAGGTCGCCGAGATCATCGGCGACAAGTCGTACGTGAACTGTCCGGTCGACATCATCGACCAGCGTCTGCAGGGCGTGTACGAAAACGGCATCGGCAAGAAGTGGAATGACCCGGACTACATGAAGTTCTACAACGAGGGCACGGTGAACTATCCGTATCTCTCCGACGGCATGTGGTTCCTCACCCAGCACAAGCGCTGGGGGCTGCTGAAGGACGATCCGGACTATCTGGCGGTCGCCAAGCAGGTCAACCAGATCGACCTCTACAAGCAGGCCGCGGCGATGGCCAAGGTGCCGCTGCCGAAGTCCGATTTCCGCACCTCAAAGCTGATCGACGGCGTGGTCTGGGACGGCAAGGATGCGAAGAAGTATGCCGCCGGTTTCAAGATCAAGGCCTGACAGGTGACCGGTGAGGCGTGACCAGGAGAAAACATGAGTGCCGCTGCAAATGAAATCACCGTCAACAGTCCGCTGCGTGCGGAATTGCCCGGGGCCGAACCGGCAAAGCTCGCCGTCGTCCCCCGGCCGAAAGCCAGCATGAAACCTGCCTTGATGAAATGGACCATGGTATTCCTGCCGCCGTTGCTGGGCGTGCTGGTATTCCTCGGCGTGTGGGCGCTGGTTGCCGGTTCGAGCCCGAACCTGCCGGGGCCGGGCAAGACCTGGGTGTCCGCGGTCCAGGTGTTCAGCGATCCGTTCTATCAGAAAGGCCCCAACGACCAGGGCATCGGATGGAACATCCTGGCCTCGTTGAAGCGCGTCGGTATCGGCTTCGGCATGGCGGCGCTGGTTGGCATCCCGGTCGGTTTCCTGATCGGCCGCGTGGCGTTTCTTAACGGAATGCTGTCGCCTATCATCAGCCTGCTGCGCCCGGTGTCACCGCTGGCGTGGTTGCCGATCGGCCTGCTGGTGTTCAAGGCAGCGAACCCGGCGGCGATCTGGGTGATCTTCATCTCCGCCATCTGGCCGTTGATCATCAACACCGCGGTCGGTGTCTCGCGCGTGCCGCAGGATTACCTGAATGTCGCCAAGGTCCTCGACCTCTCGCCGTGGAAGGTGATCAGCAAGATCCTGCTGCCGGCGACCCTGCCCTACATCCTCACCGGCATCCGCCTGTCCATCGGCGTCGCCTGGCTGGTGATCGTCGCCGCCGAAATGCTCACCGGCGGCGTCGGCATCGGCTTCTGGGTATGGGACGAGTGGAACAACCTCAACGTCGAGCACATCATCATCGCCATTTTTATCGTCGGCATCGTTGGTTTGCTGCTGGAGCAGATGCTGGTGTTCATCGCGAAGAAGTTCAGTTACGAGTATCAGGCTTAGGGCGACTGACATGTCTGGCTGCCATTTTTTGTCGGGCGCTTCAATGGGTACTTCCCCCTTTGAAAAAGGGGGAGGTCCCTGGTGCCGGGCATCGCAGAAATCTGCAGCACAAATATTCGCAAACGCATAAGGCAACCATCATGCAAAAATTTCTCTCCATCGAAAACGTCGGCATGGAATTCGATACCAAGCGCGGGCGCTTTGAGGCGCTGCGCGATATCAACCTGCAGATCCAGCCGGGCGAATTCGTGACGCTGATCGGCCATTCCGGCTGCGGAAAATCGACGCTGCTCAACATGATCGCGGGGCTGCTGTATCCGACCCATGGCGTGATGCTGCTGTCCAACCGCGAAGTGAAGGGCGCCGGCACCGACCGCGCGGTGGTGTTCCAGAATCATTCGCTGCTGCCGTGGCTGACCTGCTTCGACAATGTCTATCTCTCGGTCGAGCGCGTATTTGCCGAGGGCGAATCGAAAGTGCAGTTGAAGGACCGCACCCACGCCGCGCTGAAGCTGGTGGGCCTCACCCATGCCGAACAGAAGCATCCCAACGAAATCTCCGGCGGCATGAAACAGCGTGTCGGCATCGCCAGGGCCATCGCCATGCAGCCCAAGGTCCTGCTGCTCGATGAGCCGTTCGGCGCGCTCGATGCGCTGACCCGCGCCAAGCTGCAGGACGAACTGATGAGTATCGTCGCCGAGCTGAAGAGCACCGTCATCATGGTGACCCACGATGTCGACGAGGCGGTGCTGCTGTCCGACCGCATCGTGATGATGACCAATGGGCCGGCCGCAACCATCGGCGATGTGGTCGAGGTGAAGCTGCCGAGGCCTCGTGATCGCCTGCAATTGCTTTCCGATCCCGTGTACATGGGCTGCCGCAAGCGGGTGCTGGAGTTTCTTTATCAGAAGCAACTTCGGGCGGCGGCGTGAAGGGGTCACTTCCAAAATATCACCGACGCCGTTTGTTTGACCGTTGCCGTTGAAAATGAAAATGGAAAAAATGAAACTCGTCGTCGTCGGCAATGGCATGGCCGGCATGCGCACGGTCGAGGAATTGCTGAAGCTCACCCCCGACCTTTACGACATCACCGTGTTCGGCGCCGAGCCGCATCCCAACTACAACCGCATCCTGCTTTCTCCGGTCCTCGCGGGCGAGCAGACGCTGCCGGACATCATCCTCAACGATCTCGACTGGTACGCGCAGCACCACATCCGCCTGCATACCAGCAAAAAGGTGGTGAAGATCGACCGCCGCGCGCGCGAAGTGATCGCCGACGACGGCACCCGCGAGCCTTATGATCGCTTGCTGCTCGCGACCGGTTCCAACCCATTCATCCTGCCGCTGCCGGGCAAGGAGCTCGACGGGGTACTGACGTATCGCGATATTCACGACACGGAAAGCATGATTGCCGCTGCCAGCCAGTACCGGGACGCAGTGGTGATTGGAGGAGGGCTGCTCGGACTTGAGGCCGCGAATGGCCTCAAGCTGCGCGGCATGAACGTGACGGTTGTGCATGTGATGCCGTGGCTGATGGAGCGCCAACTCGACCGGACCGCGGCCGGCATGCTGCAAAAGACCCTCGAAGCGAAGGGCCTGCAATTCCGTCTGGAAGCGAATACCGAGGCCCTGGTTGGCGATGCCGAAAACGGCATGGCCGGCCGGGTGCGGTCGGTGAAACTGAAGACAGGTGAGGACATTCCTGCCCAACTCGTGGTGATGGCGGTCGGCATCCGCCCGAACACGACACTGGCCGAGTCGGCCGGCCTGCACTGCAATCGAGGGCTGGTGGTCAACGACACCATGCAAACCTACGACCCGCGTATTTACGCCGTCGGCGAATGCGTGAGTCATCGCGGCATTGCCTATGGGCTGGTGGCGCCGCTGTTCGAACAGGCCAAGGTGTGCGCCAATCACCTGGCGCACTTCGGCATCGGCCGCTACACCGGATCGCTCACATCGACCAAGCTGAAAGTGACCGGGGTGGACCTTTTCTCCGCCGGCAATTTTACCGGCGGCGACGGCTGCGAGGACATCGTGCTCGCCGATCCGGGCGCCGGCGTCTACAAGCGTCTTGTCATCAAGGACGACAAGCTGATCGGCGCCGTCATGTATGGCGATACTATCGACGGCACCTGGTTCTTCAAGCTGCTGCGCGATGGCACCAATGTGGCCGAAATGCGCGACCGGTTGATGTTCGGCGAATCCAATCTCGGCGACACCGGCCACCAGGGCCAGAACAAGGCGCTGGCCATGACCGACGCGGCCGAAGTCTGCGGCTGCAACGGCGTATGCAAGGGCACCATCGTCAAGG
>JBDTSU010000096.1:0-11072 GCA_039930965.1 Betaproteobacteria bacterium | reverse complement strand
AACATGGCCAAGAAAGATAAAGGCTCGTCGGTTTATAAAGTGATCGAACTGGTGGGCACCAGCAGCGATTCATGGGCCGATGCGGCGCGAAACGCAGTCAAGAGCGCATCCAAATCGCTGCGCGACATTCGTGTCGCGGAAGTCTCCAAGCTGGATGTGAAAGTCGGCAAGGATGGCGAAATGCAATTCCGCGCCAAGATGAAACTTTCCTTCAAGTACCACGGCGAGTAGAAATCTCCCGCGACTTGTCTGGCTGGCGCGCTACGGTTCGCGCAGAAACCGTGCGCACCGTTCGCTGACGATCGCGGGCAAATTGTCCTGCAGGCAGTCGAGCAATTCCATGTCCTGCATGGAGCGCAGCCAGGTCATCTGTCGCTTCGCGAGCTGGCGCGTGGCGGCGATACCCTTGTCCCGCAGCGATCTTTCGTCGATGTCGCCATCGATGTATTCCCATGCCTGGCGGTAGCCCACGCAGCGCATTGACGGCATCTCCGGCGACAGCGCAAAACGTTCGCGCAGGCGCCTTAGTTCGTCCACCAGTCCCGCGGCAAGCATGACATCAAAGCGATCGGCAATGCGCCGGTGCAGCACCGCGCGATCGCCGGGGATCAGGCCGAACTTCAGCGCGAGATAAGGAAAATTCGCCTGCCCGGCGGCGCGCGTCTGGAGGCTGGACAAGGGCGTACCAGTCAGCTGATAGACCTCCAGCGCACGCTGAATGCGCTGCGAATCCGCTGGTTGCAACCGCTGCGCGGTGAGGGGATCGACACGGGCCAGTTCCCGATGCATCGCGGGCCAGCCAATCCGGGCGGCCCGCGACTCGAGTTCCGCGCGCACGGCGATATCCGCTTCCGGGAGGTCACTGAGCCCGCCCAGCAGGGCCTTCGCATAGAGCATGGTGCCGCCGACCAGCAACGGGACGTTGCCGCGCGCGACGATGCCACGCATTGCAGCGAAGGCGTCATGGCAAAAACGCGCGGCGGAATAGGCCTCGGTCGGATCGATCAGTTCGACCAGGTGATGCGGATGACGATCCAGCGTCGCCGCATCCGGTTTGGCGGTGCCGATGTTCATGTCGCGATAGACCAGTGCCGAGTCAATGCTGACGATCTCGACCGGCAGACAATTCGCCAGGTGCAGGGCGAGTGCGGTCTTGCCGGATGCGGTCGGCCCGAGGATGAAGATCGCTTTGGGTGTCATGGTTGATCGCGGCGGATCGCTGACGACGGCGTCCCGCGGATATCAAGTTTCACGATTCACGCCATCCCGCCACCGCCGTCAACGGCCGCGCATGAACAGTTTGTCGAGATCCGACACGGAAAACTGATACCAGGTCGGCCTGCCATGATTGCACTGGCCCGAACGCTCGGTAACTTCCATTTCGCGGAGCAACGCATTCATCTCCGGCAACGTCAGCATGCGGTTGGCCCGCACGGCGCCGTGACACGCCATGGTGCCGAGTATTTCATCGCGCTTTTCGGCCAGCGCCCGCGACGCGCCGTGTTCGGCGAGGTCGCTCAGCAGTTCACGCAGCATGGCGGGCGCATCCAGGCTCGGCAGGATCGCGGGCACCGCGCGAATCGCCATCTCGCGGGCGGAAAGCGCCGCAAGATCGAAGCCCAGTTGCACAAAAAAATCACGATGCATTTCCGCCAGCGCCATGTCGCGTTCGCCGAGTGAAACAGGGATGGGCGCAATCAACGGCTGCGAGGCCAGTTGATTCAGGTCCAGCGCCGTTTTCAGCTTTTCATACACGATGCGCTCATGCGCGGCGTGCATGTCCACCAGCACCAGGCCGTGGGCATTCTGCGCAAGAATATAGATGCCATGAAGCTGCGCGAGCGCGAAGCCGAGCGGCGGCACGTCGCCGTGACTTGCCCTTTCGCGCCCGGGCGAAACCATCGCGTTGCCGGCCGATTCTCCGCGCAGGCGTTCGTAAAACGCATGGGGTTCATGTGCTGCCAGCGTCGCGAACGAACTCTGGCGTGCGCCCTGCCAGGCCGCAAAGGCCGGCGCGGCAGGTGCGGCCGGCGAGCGATTCGAATTGTTTGTGTCGCCACTTGCCCAGTCGGCAGGATTTGCCCGCGGCATCGCGTTTGCCGTCGCCGGCTGCGAGAGCGCCTTGTTGAGCGCATGGAAAACGAATTGGTGCACCGCCCGCGAATCGCGAAACCGCACTTCCGCCTTGGCGGGATGGACATTCACATCGACCATTGTCGGGTCGAGCGTGATGAACAACACGTAAGCGGGATGCCGGTGTCCATGCAGCACGTCGGCATAGGCTTCGCGGATCGCGTGATTGAGCAGCTTGTCGCGGACGAAGCGGCCATTGACATACAGGTACTGCTGATCGCGTCCGGCACGCGAATAGCGGGGAAGTCCCACCCAGCCGGAAATGCCAAACACTGACGCGCTTTCATCGATGCCGGCGCTGGCAGCGATGAATTCCTCACCGAGGATGCCGAGGACGCGCGTGTGCGCTGCGCCCGCGTCGTACTGCCAGAGCCGGCGTCCGTTGTGCGTCAGCGACATGGCGACATGCGGAACCGCCATGGCAATCCGCAGGGCGGCGTCCTCGCAGTGCCCGAATTCCGTGCTGTCGGTCTTCAGGAACTTGCGGCGCGCCGGGGTATTGAAAAACAGATCTTCGGCGGTGACCACGGTGCCGCTGTGCAGCGCCGCCGGCTCCGGCACGGATAATTCCCCGCCGACCGCCTCGACGCGGGTGCCGTGTGCGGCGATGGCCTGGCGGGTGGCGATCGACAGGCGCGATACCGCTGCCAGACTCGCCAGGGCCTCGCCCCGGAAACCGAGGCTGGCAACGCGCTCAAGATCCTCGAGGCTGCGAATCTTGCTGGTGGCGTGGCGTGCCAGCGCCAGTGGCAGTTCCCCGGCGGCAATGCCCTGGCCATTGTCCGCCACGCGAATGCGCTTGATGCCACCGCTGGCCAGGTCGATGTCGATGCGCGGCGCGCCGGCATCCAGGCTGTTCTCCAGCAACTCCTTGACCGCGGCGGCAGGACGTTCCACGACCTCGCCGGCGGCGATCTGGTTGGTCAGAAGTTCAGGAAGTACCCTGATTGCGGGATGACTGGACAAGGAAGCCGGCTGGGAGGTAATGGCAGAATGCAATTTGCAGATAGACCACGATGCGTGAATTCTAGCCCGGAAACTTCGATCGGGACGCGATGCCAAAGTTGTTCGCACGTACGAGTCCGCCAAGACCAGTGGCCGGTGCGATTCATGCGCCGATGTCCGCAGTGAAACCGCCATCGAAATGCGGGTTCATCAGTCTGGCCCGCCTGATGGCGCGTTAGCGTATTGTGTTGACATTACTTGACGAAACTGCCGGTTGTGTCTATGGTTAGTGAAATAAAAACAAATAGATACAACGCAAACATAGAAATACTGGCAGCTTGGCGCCGATGTGGCTTCAAGCGCTCTGTGCTTCATTCGGAAAAGGGTCGGTACGTAAACGCGTATTGTTCAGTCGCAGTCAGTTCAGTTCTTTTCGAGAGCGCGGCATCCAGTCAGGCGTCTCGCGCTCGACAAGCCAGTGTTTTTGTCTATCGTCGGTTGCAGTCATGAGTGAAAGTTTCGAGTGAGCAGCAATCCCGCATCCGGTTCACCTGATCCAGCGTCCGAATTCGCCTCGATGCGGCCGTCCGTACTGGCGCTGGATTCGGACAGTTTTTCGCTGGCCGCGCCGGTCGCGGCCCAGGACCGTGCGTTCGTCGGCAAGCATATCTATGCCGAACAGGTCAGGTTGCTGTACCGTTTTTCGCTGGTCGGCTACCTGGCCGAACTGATCGTCACTTTCCTGCTCGGCGTCATTCTGTGGGACACGCTCGGCACCCGACCTGAATTGTTCGCCTGGTTCGCGGCGATGTTCGTCGTCATGGTCCTGCGATACGGCAATTACAAGTGGTTCATCCGCCGCAATCCCCGGCCGGAAACGCTGCCGGTGTGGGAGCGGCGCATTTTTGTCGGCAGCATCATCATCGGCTTGTTGTGGGGGCTGGTCGGATCGCTGTTGCTGCCCCGATCCGGCCCGACACAAATGCCGGTGATGATGCTGGTCGCGTTATTGACCCTGGGCTCGGTCGCCTATTACGCGCCACACCGGTCGTTGTTCTTCTACACCGCCATGGCGTCATTGCTGCCGATGGGCATCATGACTTTCGGCTTCGGCGATCGCGCCGGCTCCGCCATCGGCGCGTCCATCATCATGTTCGTCGGCCTGCTGGTTGCCGTGCACGCCAAGGTTCACAAGGCGCTGATGGATTCGCTCACCGCGCGCTTCGACAATCTGCTGATTGCCATGCGCCTGGAAGAAGAAAAGATCCGCGTCGAAAAGGCCAACCAGGCACTCGAACTGGAAATGACCGAACGCCGCAAGGCCGAGCGCGCTGAATTGCTCGCCCTGCAACGCTTGCGACTGCACCTTGAACGCACGCCGCTTGGCGTCATCGAATGGGACCCGGAATTTCGCATCACCACCTGGAACCCGTCGGCCGAGGGAATCTTCGGCTACGCGGCCGCGGAAGCCATCGGCGAATCGGGTTACATGCTGGTGGAAGGCGTGCAGGACAGCGAACGCATGGCGAGCATGTGGATGGAGCTGCAGCAGTCGCGCAGCTCGACCCGCGTCACGCTGGCCAACAAGACCAAGCGCGGCGAAATCATCCACACCGAGTGGTACAACACACCGCTGGTGGATAACGAACACAAGGTCATCGGCGTGGCCTCGCTGGTGCAGGACATCACCGAGCGCCTCAATACCGAACGCACCATTCACTATATGGCGCACCACGATGCGCTCACCGGCCTGCCCAATCGCCGCCTGCTGCAGGACCGCCTGAACCAGGCCATCCTGCAGGCGCGGCGCAACCAGACCCACGTCGCGCTGCTGTTCCTCGATCTGGACCGTTTCAAGCTGGTCAACGACACGCTCGGCCACGAGACCGGCGATTACGTTCTCCGCGACGTGGCCAAGCGCCTGATGAAAGTGGTCCGCGAGGGCGACACCGTCTCGCGGGAAGGAGGCGATGAGTTTGTCATCATCCTGCCGGATCTCGAAAAGCCCGAATCCGCGCAAGTAGTCGCCAACAAGATCCTCCATGAACTTTCGCAGTCCATCGATGTGTCCGGCCACGAACTGACGGTGACGGCGTCCATCGGCATATCACACTATCCCAACGACGCCACCGACATTCAGCACCTTCTGAAACACGCCGACTCGGCCATGTACCAGGCCAAGGATGCCGGCCGCAACACCGCGCGGTTCTTCACCAGCGACCTCAACTTCCTGCTGTCCAAGCGTCTTGAAGTCGAATCGCGCCTTCGCCGCGGCATCGAGCGCAGCGAGTTCTTCCTGCGCTACCAGCCGCAAGTCGATGTGATGAGCGGAAATATACTCGGCGTCGAAGCGCTGCTGCGCTGGAACGATCCGCAGCAGGGCGAGATCTACCCGAAGGATTTCATTTCCATCGCCGAGGAACTGGGCCTGATCGTGCCGCTGGGCGAGTGGGTGTTCCGCACCGCCTGCCAGCAGATCAAGCTGTGGGACCTTGAAGGCTACAAGGACCTGACGGTATCGGTAAACCTGTCGCCGCGCCAGTTCATTTCACGCAAATTGCTGCCGTCGATGAAGTCGGCGCTGCTGGAGACCGGCATCGATCCGCGCCGCATCGACCTGGAAATCACCGAAACGGTGGCGATGCGCAATCTCGAGCAGTCGATCGAGATTCTCACCGAACTGCGACGCATCGGCGCGACCATCTCCATCGACGATTTCGGCGTGGGCTATTCCTCGCTCGGCCAGCTCAAGCGCCTGCCCGCGCAGACCCTCAAGATCGACCGCAGCTTCATCTCGCAAATCCCGGACGATCCCAACAGCTGCTCGATCACCGAAGCCATCATCGCCATGGGCAAACGCCTGCAATTGCGGGTGGTGGCCGAAGGCGTGGAAACGCAAGCGCAGCTCGATTTCCTGCGCGCCAATAGTTGCGATGCGTATCAGGGATATCTCTACGCGAAGCCGTTGACGACGGTGGAGACGACGGCGCTGTTAAAGTCACAGCGTGTCGCAGCATAAACAGGCGTAGAGCGCCATTTGGGGCGGGTTCTGGCGGCAAAATGGCCGGGGAGCCGCGCCAGTGCTGGAGTTTCCCCACTTGACCGGCCATTCCCGCGTAGGCGGGAATCCAGTGTCTTTCGCAGAAGGCTACCAACTTCAACTTGTTGAGACGGGAAACCGGGGGTAGCCCCGCGGCTACTCACTTTTCTTGCTTCGCCAAGAAAAGTAAGCAAAGGAAGGCGACCCCAGGTTCGTCGCCACGGAAACCGCTGCATCGGTTTCCGGTTCGGCTGGCGCAAAGCGATGCTTTGCGAAACCCCTGCCTCACCCTGCGCTACTCGCGAGTGAAGGCGGCTGCCGAACTCGGGCTCGTAGCGTTGTCGAGCAAACGGTTCAGTTTGTGCTCGCCCTCAGACAGTCCTCGCGGACTACCCCTGTCGTTCCTGCGTTCGGCAGGCGCAAAGCATGCTCCGCGAAACCACTGCCTCAACTCGGAGACTCTCATGGGGACCCTTTGTCGCAATCCGACGACTGCAAACAAAAGATGTGTCGCCCCGGATTTAGTCCGGGGCCTAAGTTCTGCAACGTCAAATTAGGCCCCGGACTAAATCCGGGGCGACAGTGGTGATGAACTACCCGGGGTCCCCATTGTTGCCGTCGAGCAACGGAGAAGCAGCGGGGGGACGTCGGCGAGGACTGTCTGAGTGGCGAGCACAATCGCAGCCTCTTGCGAAGTTCTTCATTCGAGCCACGAGTTTCGTAGCCGCCGCGCTGCTTCGAGGTGAGGAAGGGGTTTCGCAAAGCACTGCTTTGCGCCTGCCGAACCGGAAACCGATGCAGCGGTTTCCGGGCAACCCCCGGCTTCCCATCGCAATCAAGTGACACCCGCATCCTTCAGCGATCGCCACCGAAATTTGCATCGCTTACTCGATTGAAGAACCGCTCCCCAGCCAACATCAGAAAACCAATTGATGCGTATGCAATGAAAGATAACCAGAACGGAATTGGCGTAAACAGGCTTAGCGGTATCGCCATCACCGCGATAAGAACGATCCAGAGCAGTGTGTCACGCCTCATGACAGGTCGGAAATCATCGGCAACTTCAACCCCTGCTCCCCCGCACATTTCACCGCATCTTCATACCCCGCATCCACATGCCGCATCACGCCAGTCGCCGGATCATTCCATAACACGCGCTCAATCCGCTTCGCGGCCGCATCGGTTCCGTCGCACACAATTACCACGCCCGCATGCTGCGAAAATCCCATGCCCACCCCACCGCCATGATGGAACGATACCCAGGTCGCGCCGCTCGCCGTATTCAGCAGCGCATTCAACAGCGGCCAATCCGACACGGCATCCGACCCATCCTTCATCGCCTCCGTCTCGCGATTGGGGGACGCCACCGAGCCCGAATCGAGATGGTCTCGTCCGATTACCACCGGCGCCTTCAGTTCACCGGACTTCACCATCGCGTTGAACGCCAAGCCAAGGCGGTGCCGCTGCCCCAGACCCACCCAGCAAATACGCGCCGGCAATCCCTGGAAGGCGATGCGTTGCCTCGCCATGTCCAGCCAGTTGTGCAGGTGCTTGTCGTCGGGAATCAACTCCTTCACCTTGGCGTCGGTCTTGTAGATATCCTCCGCGTCGCCCGACAGCGCCACCCAGCGGAACGGGCCCACGCCACGGCAGAACAGCGGCCGGATATAGGCAGGCACAAAGCCGGGGAAGTCAAATGCGTTGACCACGCCCTCCTCCAGCGCAACCTGGCGGATATTGTTGCCATAGTCGAGCGTCGGGATGCCGGCGTGGTGAAGGTCAAGCATCGCCTGCACCTGGATCGCCATCGACTTTTTCGCCTCGATCACCACCCGTGCCGGATCGCTCAGACGCAAGTTCGCGGCCTGTTCCAGCGACCAGCCGCGGGGCAGGTAGCCATTTAGGGGATCGTGCGCCGAGGTCTGGTCGGTGACGACATCGGGCCGCGATTTGCGGTCGCCGGCCATTACACGCCGCGCAATTTCCGGGAACACATCGGCGGCATTGCCCAGCAGCCCGACCGAAATCGCCTCGCCCTTCTGGTGCGCGACGTCGATGATGTGCAGTGCCTCATCCAGCGATCTCGCCTTGGCATCCAGGTAGCGGGTGCGCAGCCGGAAGTCGATGCGCGACTCATCGCACTCGACCGCCAGCATCGACCCACCCGCCATGGTGGCGGCCAGCGGCTGTGCGCCACCCATGCCGCCGAGTCCGCCGGTGAGAATCCATTTACCCTGGAGATCGCCGGCAAAATGCTGGCGGCCCACTTCCACAAACGTCTCGTAGGTGCCCTGCACGATGCCCTGCGAGCCGATATAGATCCACGACCCCGCTGTCATCTGCCCGTACATCATCAGGCCTTTCCGATCGAGCTCGTGAAAGTGTTCCCACGTGGCCCAATGCGGCACCAGGTTCGAGTTGGCCAGCAGCACGCGCGGTGCATCCTCGTGTGTGCGGAATACGCCGACCGGCTTGCCGGATTGAATCAGCAGGGTTTCATCCGGCTCAAGTTTCTTCAATGCTTCCAGGATCGCATCAAAACATTTCCAGTCGCGCGCCGCGCGGCCGATGCCACCGTAGACCACCAGGTCCTGCGGCCGCTCGGCCACATCGGGATCGAGGTTGTTCTGGATCATCCGATAGGCGGCCTCGATCAGCCAGTTCTTGCAGGTGATGGCGGTACCGCGGGGCGCGCGGATGACGCGCGAGGTATCGTGGCGGGGGTCGAGCGCGGCGCCGGCAAGCGCGGGACGGGAAAGATCGTTCATGGCAACCTCACGGGTGGGCTGCCGGGATTTTACGCCTCTCCGGTCACCACAACTTTGCGAGCGCCGGGCTGGCGACCAATACCCACGCGACCACGACAATGGTCAGGCTCAAGAACACGGCCGCACTGCCAAAGTCCTTGGCCCGTTTCGACAGCTCATGATTGTCCAGGCTGACGCGGTCGACGACCGCCTCGACCGCGGAATTGAGCAGTTCCACCACCAGCACCAGCAGCAGCGGGATGATCAGCAACGCGCGTTCGATCGGCGACAGCGGCAACCAGGTCGCAAGCGGCAGCAGCACTACGCACAAGAATACTTCCTGCCGAAACGCGTGCTCGTTCTTCAGCGCGGCACGGAAGCCGTCCACGGAATAGAAGGTCGCGCGCCAGATGCGCTGCAGGCCGCTCTTGCTTTTGTGACTGCTCTCCAAGGCATGCTCTCCCGCGTAATTTCACGTTGCGCTCATTGTATCGGTCATTCGCCAGGGCGTTACCGATCTTCGGCGTGCCCGCCTCAAGCGTCCGGCCGGCCGGTGCCCTGGGGCTATAATCAGCCATCACCCCTAGGCGAAACCACACCATGCCGCGCCAGATCCACAAGCCCGCGTGGCCGACGATTACCGATCGGGACACGACCGTGCTTCGCGTTTACCGGCAGGCGGACAAAGGGCGATTGCACGACATGTCTTTCTCCCGGTAATATCCACGCACTTTCGCCAACCACCCATGTCGACCCACGAGCAGCTGATCAAAGCCCTGGACGAACCCGTATTCGAAATCGATACGGCGGGCCACGTGTCCTACGCCACCGAGGCGCTGGCGAAATGGGTGGCACGCGACCGGGATTATCCGATTGCCGACATCCTCGCCCCGGGAGATCGCTCGCGTTTCGGGCAGACACTGGCGCGCCTCGTCGACGGCAAGACGGCCATCGCCCTGCTTGAAGTCACCCTCCTCACCGAAAACGCGCAGGTGCCAGTAGAACTGAAGCTGGTAGCCAGCCAGCGCGAGGGCAGCAAGGTGACCGCCGTAGCCGGCTGGTTTCGCGATGTCAGCATGGAAAAGGCCAAGGAGGCCGCGGCCAACGTGCAAGGTACCCACCTGCTCGACCTGGTGGAAAACATCTCGGATGCCTGCGTGGTTGAAAACCGCGACGGCGCGGTCGAAATGGTCAATGCGGCATTCTGCGAACTGTTCCGGGTGGAGGCGGCGCCGCAATCGCTGGTGGGCATATCCTGTAACGACCTGTTCGCGCAGGCGGCCGAGGCCACGGAAAAGAAAGTCGCGCCGATTTACTTCCCGCTGGATTCGCAGCAGAACGATGAGTTCGAGTTCACGTTCGCCGGCGGAAAGCGCGCCAAGCAGCATTCCTTGCCGGTCGCCGGTGAGGACGGCATTGCCGGTCGCCTGCATATATTCCGTGCCCTTGAAGAAAACGCGGTGGTCCCGGCCGGCTCGGCGACCATCGCCGCGCAATCGCAGCTGGTGGAGAAGATCGCCCGCAACCTGGCGATCACCCTGGAAAGCGCCGGCAACGCCATCCACCGCGCGGAGCAACTGGACTTGCCAGTGGCGGTCCTTGACAATTTCCGCCGTGTCGAGACCGCCGCGCAATCGGCATTTTCGGAGATCGCCGGGCTGCTGGATTTGGCGCAGATTGAAAGCGGCGACCTGAAGCTGGAGGCCATGGAATTTCACCTGCGCGATCGGATCGCCAACATGCTGGAGAGCGTGGTGCCACAGGCGGAGGACCGGGGGATACAACTGCGCCTGTCGGTCGAACAGGATGTGCCTGAACACCTGATCGGCGACGGCGCGCGGCTGATGCTGGTCTTGCGCAGCCTGCTCGAGGCCGGCATGTCCAGTTTGCAGGGCGGTGAAATGGCCCTTGTTGTCGAACCCGAATATTCCGCCGAAAACCAGATCCACCTGAGCTTTCGCGTCGAGGCCATTCCCCCCAAGGGCGGCGCGCGCGTGAAGACCGCCACCGCGACCGGGCTGATGCAATTGTCGCTGGCGCGCCAGATCGTGCGCGCGATGGGCAGCAAGGGTGCCGGCAAGATCGAGATTCGCGAGAAAAAAGAAACCACCATCCACCAGTTCACGGCGTTGTTCCCCTATCGCAATGTGAAGGATCCACGCACGCGGCCGACCTTCGTCACGCTTACCGGCCTGCCGGTGCTGATG
>JBDTSU010000095.1:0-11097 GCA_039930965.1 Betaproteobacteria bacterium | reverse complement strand
TCGGCTGGAGCCCCAAGGCCAACGCCTGCATCGGCATGGGCTATGCGCGGGGCGCCGCGGCACAACGCGTCCACCACGGCACACCGATCCAGATTGAGTTGTGGGGCGAACGCGTTGACGCCCATGCATGGGACCAGTGGCCCCCAAAGGCGCCCGCACAAAGCAGCTAGAAGTACTATTGAAAAGCGCCAGCGGACGCGCCTTTCCACGCCATTTCGGCCTGTAAGCCGCGCCAGTGCTTGACTTTTTCGTTCGCACTCACGGCGGAACCGACAATTGTGCGTTCGCGAAATGACTCCAGCCACTGCTTGAAGGCATCTCCCTGCGGTGGTTCGCCACAATGCTGAACGGCCCGGGGTCACGCGGCGGCTTATAATTCCTGTCTATCAAAATAACGTTGGGAAACAGCCATGCCAACCCACGCAGAAGACAGAAAAACCGCCCTTCTCGCCGAAATTACCAAGCTGGTGACAGGCAAAGTGCCATCGGCGCAACGCGAATCCGCCCGGATATTCGCAACCACCTATTGCAGTGGCATTGATGCCGACGACCTGATGGCGCGGAACGCCGAAAGTTGGAGCGCATTGGCACTGTCGCATTTCGGATTTGCCCAGGAATTCCAGGCCGGCGCGCCGAAAATGCGCATCTTCAATCCCCGGCTCGCGGAACATCGCTGGGAAGGCGCCTGCACGGCCATCGAGTTCATCAATGACGACATGCCTTTCCTGGTGGATTCGATTGCAATGGAAATCAACCGCCAGGGAATTGCTGCGCACCTCATCATCCATCCGCTATTCAGCGCAACGCGCGACGATCATGGTGTATTGACCGGTCTCGAGGATGCGCGCGAAGATGAAAAACTGGAGTCCTGGATTCACGTTGAGACCGAACGCATCTCGGATCCGGCCCGCCTGAAGGCGCTCGGTGACGGATTGGTGGCGGTATTGAACGATGTGAGGACGGCCGTCGAGGACTGGCCGAAGATGCTGGCAAAGGTCACCGAGACCATCAGCGCCATGGGTGGCGCGGCCAAGTCCGTTCCCCTGGAAGAACTGGACGAAGCGCGCGCCTTCCTGACCTGGGCGGGCGACAGTCACTTCACCTTCCTCGGCTATCGCGAATACGAACTCGCCGAAGAAAACGGCACCGATGTACTCAAGATCATTCCCGGCTCGGGCCTCGGCATCCTGCGTGAACCCAAGCTTGGCGGCGTATCCCAGAGCTTCAGCGAATTGCCCGCGGCGCTCCGCGCCCTGGCGCGCAAACCCACGCTTCTGGCGCTCACCAAGGCCAACTCACGCGCAACCGTTCACCGCAGTGGATATCTGGATTACATCGGCGTAAAGCGATTCGATGCAAATGGCAATGTCATTGGCGAGCGGCGCTTCATCGGCCTCTACACCTCGGCGACCTACCACGCCAATCCCCGCACGATTCCCCTGCTGCGCCGGAAGATCCAGCTGGTGATGGACCGGGCGGGCTTTCCGCATTCCAGCCACGACGGCAAGAATCTCTATTCGATTCTCGACAAGTGGCCCCGCGACGAGTTGTTCCAGATCGGCGAGGACGAGTTGTTCGACACCGCGATGGGCGTTCTCCACCTGGGCGAGCGTGCCCGCACCAAACTCTTCATTCGCCGCGACATCTATGCGCGCTTCTACTCCTGCCTCATCTACCTGCCGCGCGAAAATTACAACACCGAAGTGCGCCTGAAATTGCAGGAAATTCTCAAGCGCGCGTTTAACGGCATCAGCACGGAATTCAACGTCCAGCTTTCGGAGTCGGTGCTGGCCCGCGTCCATATGTTGGTGCGGACATCGCCCACGGCCGAACCGACGATCGACTTCAAATCGCTCGAAGCGCAAGTCGTGGCGGCGGCACGCCGCTGGGAGGACGGCGTATTCGAACGGCTGATTCAAACTTCCGGCGAAGAGACGGCCAACGATGCGCGGCGCGAATTCGTGCTGCCGTTTCCGGCTGCCTACACCGAGGATACGGGGCCCGATCAGGCCGTCGCGGACTTTGTCGCGGCCAAATCGATCAGCGCGGAAACGCCCATCGCCATGTCGCTTTACCGCCAGGCGGGCGAGCGCGCGCGGCGGGCGCTGAGATTTCGTCTGTATCACTTGGGCAAGCCGGTACCGCTTTCGGGCAGTCTGCCTATGCTTGAAAACATGGGCGTGCGCGTCGAGGGCGAGCGCTCCTACGTGATCGAGCGCCACAACGCGCCGGCGGTGTACATCCATGATTTCGCCTTGTCCCCGATGGATGCGGCCTTCCACCTGGAAGACGTCAAGCTGAAATTCGAAAAAGCGTTTGCGCGAATCTGGGGTAAGGATGTCGAGAACGACGGATTCAACCGGCTGACGCTGGCCGCCGGCATCGCTTCCGACGAAATCGTCATGCTGCGGGCCTACGCCAAGTACCTCAAGCAAACCGGCTTCACCTTCAGCCAGCAATACATCGAAAACACACTGGCCAATCACGCCGGCATCACCGGCGAACTGGTCGAATTGTTCCATTCCCGCTTCAGTCCGGCCCACCACGATGACCGCGACGGCATGATGAAACTCGGCGTGATGGCGATCGAGAGCGCGCTTGATCATGTCGCCAACGCCGATGAAGACCGCATCCTGCGGCGCTTCCTCGACGCCATGCGGGCTACGGTACGAACCAACTACTACCAGCGCGACGCGGCCGGAAAGAACAAACCCTACCTATCATTCAAGCTCGATTCCGCCCGGGTACCCGAATTGCCGGACCCCCGGCCGCTGTTCGAAATATATGTGTATTCGCCGCGGGTCGAGGGGATACACCTGCGCGGTGGCAAAGTCGCGCGCGGCGGCCTGCGCTGGTCGGATCGTCCGGAAGACTATCGCACCGAAGTGCTGGGCCTGATGAAGGCGCAGATGGTCAAGAACGCCGTTATCGTGCCGGTAGGTTCAAAAGGCGGATTCGTCCTGAAAGCGGCACCTCCCGCAAGCGACCGCGAAGCGTACTTGAAGGAAGGCATCGCCTGCTACCAGATCTTCCTGCGCGGGCTGCTCGACTTGACCGACAATCTCGTCAAGGGCCAGGTCGTGCCTCCCCGCGATGTGATCAGGCACGATGCCGACGACCCCTATCTGGTGGTGGCGGCCGACAAGGGCACGGCGACATTCTCCGACTTTGCCAATGCCATCAGCATCGAGTACGGGCACTGGCTGGGGGATGCATTCGCCTCGGGCGGCTCGGCGGGTTACGACCACAAGAAGATGGGCATTACCGCCAAGGGCGCCTGGGAAAGCGTCAAGCGCCATTTTCGCGAAATGGGCATCGATACGCAGACCACGGACTTTAGCGTAGTCGGCATCGGCGACATGTCCGGCGACGTGTTCGGCAACGGCATGCTGCTTTCCACCCACATTCGCCTTGTCGCCGCGTTCGACCATCGCCACATTTTCCTTGATCCCGATCCGCAAACCGCAAAGACGCTGGCCGAACGCACGCGCATGTTCAATCTGCCACGCTCCAGCTGGGAAGACTTCAACGTTGCATTGCTGTCAAAGGGCGGCGGCATTTTCCCGCGCGGCGCCAAGTCGATCGCGCTTACGCCGCAGGTGAAGGTATCGCTCGGCATCGATCCGGCCATCGACTCGATGACGCCGGTCGAATTGATGCGTGCCATCATCAAGGCGCCGGTCGACCTGTTCTACAACGGCGGCATCGGCACCTACGTTAAGGCCAGTTACCAGTCGCATGCCGAAGTGGGCGACCGGGCCACAGATTCGCTGCGCGTAAACGGCAACGAATTGCGCTGCAAGGTCGTGGCCGAAGGCGGCAACCTCGGCTGTACCCAACTGGGCCGCGTCGAGTTTGCGATGAACGGCGGGCGCATTTGCACCGACGCGATCGACAACTCCGCGGGCGTGGACTGCTCGGATCACGAAGTCAATATCAAGATTCTCTTGATTGCCGCCATTGACGCCGGCAAGCTTGCCGAGAAAGACCGCAACGCATTGCTGGCGGAGATGACCGATGAGGTCGGGAAGCTGGTACTTAAGGACAATTATTTTCAGACCCAGTCGCTGGCCGTCTCCGGCGTGCGCGCGGAAAAGCTGCTTGAGGCGCAGGCACGTTTCATGCGCCATCAGGAGAAGACCGGTCGCCTGCACCGGAGGGTCGAGTTTCTGCCGTCCGACGAGGAAATCGCCGAGCGCAAGGCCAGGAACCAGGGCCTGACCTCGCCGGAGCGCGCCGTGCTGCTCGCATACAGCAAAATGGAGCTGTTCGACGACCTGGTCGCGTCGAACCTCATCGACGACGAATACGTGTCGCGTGCGCTGGTCACCTACTTCCCGACGGCACTGCAGAAGCGCTTTGCCGAGGTGATGCCGCGCCATCCGCTGAAGCGCGAGATTATCGCTACTGAAATTGCCAATAGCACCATCAACCGTACCGGCAGCGTGTTTGTGCATCGCATGCGCGAAGAAACCGGGGCCACCGCCGCCGAGGTGGTGCGCTGTTTTATCCTGACCCGCGACGTTTTTTGCGTCGGCGATCTTTGGGCGGCCATCGATGCGCTCGATAACCAGGTACCGTCCGCGACACAGTCGGAAATGCTGATTGACGTCGGCCGCCTGGTCCTGCGCGCCACACTCTGGTTCCTGCGGCGCCGTTCCGAACGCATGCCGATTGCAGATGTCCAGCAGTTCTTCGCGCCGGGCGTTGCCACCATCAGCAAACGGCTCCACGAATTGCTGACACCACCGGACCTGGCCGCGCTGCTGGCCGGGCAGGCGAGACTCGAGAGCCAAGGGGTACCGGCAGCGCTCGCCGGCGACGTGGCGCGGCTCGATGCCATGTACGCGGTGCTGGACATCGTGGAAAGCGCAAACGAACTGAATCGAGCGGTGGAACAGGCTGCACAGGTCTACTTTTCGCTGGCCGGCAAGCTTGACATGCGCTGGATCGCCGGGCAGGTCACGGCGCTGCCGTCGGATACGCATTGGCGCGGCATGGCGCGCGCCGCCATGCGCGATGACCTTGCCAACCTGCAACGACAGATTGCCTCGGGCGTTCTGCGGCTGTCGCCGGCGGTTGACGAGCCCACCGAACTCATCTCGGCATGGGAAGCGCATCACGAAAAAGCACTCGCACGCATGCGTGAAGTGATGGCAGATCTCAAATCGATGCGTGCCTGCGACCTGGCGATGCTTTCCGTCCTGTTGCGGGAACTTAGGGGGCTCGCCTAGCGTCCACGTAAAATGCAAAAACTATTTTCGCCGCGATCCATTTTCGCCCTTGTCGGCATGATTTGCGTCGGCATTCTGGCCGCTGGTTGGTATATGCAATACGGCCCAGGTAAGCAGCAACCCTGCCCGCTTTGCATCCTGCAACGCTATACGTACCTGATCCTGGCCGCGGTATGCCTGCTGGCAGCCGCGCATGGCCCGCAACGCGTGGGTTTGGCCATCTATGCAGGCATTGCCGACTTGTGTGCGACCGCCGGTCTGGGCCTGTCGACCTGGCAAATCAACAAGGGCGCATCGATGACCAGTTGCCTTGACGATCCGATCGGTGAATTCGTCAATGGGCTGCCGCCGGCAAACTGGTGGCCGGAATATTTTTTCGCGAATGGCGGTTGCGCGGACAAATATCCCCCTATCCTTGGCTTGCATGTCCCGCAATGGTCACTCTTCTGGTTTGCGATACTGGCGGCGCTGATCACATTCATTCTCATCACCGTAATGCGGAACAAGAGGACGCCATGAAATCGACCCGGCTTACATACACGCAGGCGCTGCCACTGGCCGTATTTGCACTCTCGGCATTCGTTTCCGCGGCGCATGCCGATATCTGGAAGGCCAGCGCGCGCGGCGCGAGACAGGATGCGCATTACCTCATCAACGCCGAAACCGGCGCCGTGGCACTGATGAGAAATGCGCGCTGCGTCCGTTCGTTTTCCGGCACGATAATCAAGTCACCGTCTGGCACCGCCAGCAAGGTTCAGGTCGATGCCGAACTTGGCGGCGGAAATGGTCCTCGCGGCAGCCAGCGCACGGTATTCACACTGCAGGAAGGCAAGTCCGATATCGTTGTCGAAAGTTCATTTCGCGGCAACCGCCCTCCCATGGCGGCGGACTATCTCATTACCTGCCGTGGCAAGGCATGCGTCCTGCCTGCATGCGAATAGCGTAGTTTCACATCGCCGTTCAGACGCGCGCATTTTGCCCACCGGCAGGCTGGCGTGCGCGATTTCCCCATCGTCACTCGTAACCTGTTGATATAGCTTCGTTTTTTAAATACGAACGAAGACTTGAATTTCCGTTGACATCAACTTCAGGTTCGCAAATTTCAACCGTAATTTGCGGCGCCTTTATTACACAATGTTTGACACCAGATAGTGAATTCCCTCACTTTCTTTGGCCGGGCCGCGTGCAAAACTTCGTCCTGTCAAATCTCAACTTAACACCCAAAGGATCAATCTGAAATGAAAGCTACTTTTTCTTTTGCACGCAAAGCCCTCGTGGTCGCCGTTGCTGCCGGTATTTGTGGTTCCGCTTCCGCCGCGGTGACCGATCGCGTGTATTTCAGCGCCGCTCCCTTGGTACTGGTCTGGGGCACCGACGCCAGCGGAAATCCGGCCGTCGTCTCCGATTTCGTGCTGGTGAACACCGCTTCAGGCACGGCAGGCACAGACCTGACTGCCGCCAGCGTGATCCCTGTTATCACCGGTTCCATGACGGCCGTGCCGACCGCACCGAGCGGCAACTCCCTGTTTGCAGTCACCAACCCGGCGGCAGCACCTGCCGGTGGTGGTGTTCTCACCGATGCGGGTACCGCCGGTCAGCTCGATGCCGCCGACACCTATACTGCGTTCGGCCTGGGTGCCACCACGGGCCTCGGTTTTGCCGCTGCCCCCCAGTCGCACAGCTTCTACGTTGCATCCAACTCCGCGTTTGACATTTTTGCGCAGGCTGGCGCAGCTGCCTACACCGGTAACTTCAGTGGCGCCAACGTTCCCCTGACGGCGATCTCCTGGGCAATGTCGATTTCCGCCGCGGCCACCACGGACAGTGGTGTGTCCTGGGGCGGCGCCGCAGCGCAGGATCCCACTACCGGCGGGACCGGCGTCATTGCCGCGACCAACCTAAGCTCATTCGCCGCCGCGACCAAGGTATTTGACGGCGGTCGCCGGACAGCCGCAGCAGCCGGTACCATCCTCGCGCAATCGGTTCGATTCTCGGTGCAGTACGGCCTGAACTACGACCTCAGCATGGGCTCGGGCTCGGTCAGCGTCCCGGTTACCTACACTGTCTATACGCCTTGATTGCATCGCAAAATAAAACCAACCATTACGCCTGATCCCGCCTGAACCTTCGGAGTCCATAAAATGAAATCGACTTTCTCTTTTGCACACAAAGCCCTCGCGTTGGCCGTGGCGGCCGGCATCGCCGGATCGGCATCCGCCGCCGTGACAGACCGCGTCTATTTCAGCGCCGCTCCGCTGGTGCTGGTCTGGGGCACGGATGCGACCGGCAACCCCGCGGTGGTCTCCGACTTTGTGCTGGTCAACACCGCCAGCGGTACCGCGGGCACGGACCTGACCGCAGCCAGCGTCATCCCGGTGATCACCGGATCCATGACCGCCGTGCCAACGGCGCCTAGCGGCAATTCACTTTACGCCATCACCAATCCGGCAGCCGCTCCCGCCGGCGGCGGCGTGCTGACCGATGCCGGCACCGCTGGCCAATTGGATGCCGCTGACACCTATACCGCCTTTGGCCTGGGCGCGACGACCAACATTGGCTTTTCCGCCGGCCCGCAATCGCACAGTTTTTACGTCGCGTCGAACACCGGCTTTGACATTTTTGCGCAGACAGGCGCCGTAGCCTATACCGGCAACTTCAATGCAGGCTCGGTTCCGCTGACCGCCATTACCTGGTCCATGTCGCTGTCCACCGCGGCCACGACCGATGCCGGCGTGTCCTGGGGCGGCGCGGCTGCGCAAAACCCGACCGGGGCGGGTACCGGTATTCTTGCGGCGACCAGTCTGAACGCATTTGCCGCACCCACCAAAGTGTTTGACGGCACGCAGCGCACCGCGCTCGCAGCCGGAACGATTTTGGCGCAGTCGGTGCGTTTTTCTGTCCAGTACGGTTTGAACTACAATCTGAGCATGGGCGCAGGTTCGGTTAGCGTCCCGGTCACCTATACGGTCTATACGCCTTGATTTTCACGACAATGCATCGTCAAACGCAAAACAAGGCTCTTTCGGGAGCCTTGTTTGTTTTCGCCATGATGTTGACTCTCGCGGGGGCCGTGGTGCCGAGCGCGCACGCAACCGGCGTCGGCATTCAGCCTGCCAATGTTGAACTGATCGTCAAGCCGGGCAGTTCGGTCAGGCGCACCATCAAGCTCGCCAATCTACGCACAGACAAGTCCCAGCAGTTCATCGTCGGGCTTGCGGATTGGACCCTGGATGACAATGGCCAGCTCAAGCTGATTGCGCCTGACGCCACATCGGCGGCCGCGTGGGTTCGATTTGCGCCGGCAACCTTTACCCTGAAGGCGGCGGAGTCCCAGGACATCGTCGTGGATATTGCCGTGCCGGCCAAGTTGCCGGCCGCGCGCGAATTCCATATGGCGATCCTGGTGACGAACCCCACCCCGTCCCCCGAGGAGATGAAGAAACTCAACGGTGTATGGAATCAGGTGCAGGTCGCTTCGCTGTTTTACCTGACTCCGCCAGGCGCCAAACCAAAGCCCGTCATAAGCGCCATGGCGCTCGAGACCTCTCCGCCGGCCGGCGCATTCGTCAATACCGGCATCAGCAACGAAGGCACCGCGCATGCCCGCCTGATCGCGCAGTTTAAGATTACCGATGTCGCCGGCAAGGTCGTTCATTCCGCCGATGCGCAGACGGTATTGCTGCCGGGGCAAAAGCGTATCTGGCGTGCCAACCTCAATGCAGACCAGCTCGACGGCGGCAAGTACGATGTCAATTGGAAGATGTATACCGTATTCGATCCCGACCGGCCCAATGAGCGGGTCGGCGAATTGATGCAAGAGAAAACATGGACATGGACCAAGCCAAATATTTCCGCTCCAAAACCCGCGAAATCATCCTCGCGCTAACGGTTCTGGTTGTCCTCTGCCTGAATTCGGGCAAAGCCCACGCCACCTTCATCGACACCGATACGTACTGCGTCACGTACGGCTGCCTGGTCGTCGGCGATGGCGTCGACTTCGACGTATACGACCGATACATTTTTGCCACCAATACCTGCTGCGTGGCCGCCAATCAACCGCTCATCCAGTGGACGACCAGCACGCTAGTGGGCGCTGGCGGCACGGTCAACACGGTGACCACCGGTACCCTGACGGCGCCACCGGTCCCTGGGGCGACGCAATACACTCGACTGGGGCTGGATACCAACGCCGACGGTACCGCGGATGTCGCGTTTGCCGATGCCAATGCCAACAGTTTTCTGGATGCCGCGGATACGCAAGCCGCATTCTCGATTGCCGGCGCGCCGAGAATGGCGCTGTTCACACGAACCGTCAACCGCAGCCTGTTCATGACCTCAACGCTGGATTTTGACGTTTACGGCGCATCGGCCAAGGCAACCAATACCGGTACGTTTGGGCCGGCAATCGCGCTGGCCAATGTGGGCGTCGGCTTCACAATGACCCAGAACGGTACCGATGGCGGGCAGCCGTACGGCGCGAATGCCGCCAATCCGACTTTTGTCGCGAATGCCGCCATCACCAACCTGGGGCAGCTTTCACCCGGCCCCACGCGGGTCGCGGAATTCAGGCGCGTGGCCGGCATCCGGAATGCCAACCAGGCCGGCGCCAACGTCATGCCGCAATCGATACGATTCAATATCGTCTACACATTGCCTGCCATTGATTTGTCCGCCGGCGCAGGATCCGCCGACCTCAACCTGACGCTGTCGTTCTATCAGCGGCCGTAACGCCGCGCCCGTGTGCGCTGACCGCCCGGCATTTGGCGGCATCAATCAGGCATCATTCGAACCTAAAAAACCAGCCTGTCGATGACGCCCCACATTAACCGACAAGTCTTCATGACGACCGTCCTGCGGATGCAGGACGGATTCCGGTTGCTTGCGTCCATTTTGCTGGTTTTCCTCGTGTCGACGTCGTCGCCGGCGGCGGTGCTTGTCGAAGGCGCGCCGGTCAATGCGGACGTGCATCCGACAGAAACCCTGGTCAAATATGGTCCGATATTTGATGCCCTCAAGATCATGCATTCCTACAATGCGGAGACCCGCACGATCAAGGTGCGGCGGCCATACGACAATGCCGTGCTGGAGCTGGTCGTACCGGAAGGGCAGGTTCGGGCCAATGCCAGGGTCATCGGCACCATTCCCAATGCCGACCGCGAGAAACCGGCAGACGGCTGGCTCTCTCCCAACGCGATCTCGATCCTGAGTGGAACCATTGCCCGCAACACCTCCGACGGCTGGGCATTCGATCTTGATGAACGACTGCGTCCGGACGCAAACCTGCAACTCTGGATAAACGGCAAGCCGGTCACCCCGCCTGTCCCGCCGCGCTCAGCCGGCGCGCTGCTGCTGGTGCCGCTGCGACCCGTTGCCGAGGCGCTCGGCTCAAAGATCACCGTCGACGGCGCGCAAATCAGCGTGGTGCGCCTGCAGGACGGCGTGGTCGTCTCGTGGAATTCAGCCTCGGGACTGGTCGTGGCCAACACCTTCCTCGGTTCTACTTCGCGCGTGCGGGTGGCAGACGAGGGCGGGGATCGGACGCTTACTGCTGATATCTCGACCGCCCAGGCGGCCCCGCTCACGGTCGGCACGAAGGTCGTTGCGAGCTTCCCGCCGGATAGTCCGCGGCTGCTCAGTCTGGCCGACGAGCCAGTGTCGCGCGCGCCAGATCCGGACAGTCAGTGAACACGCCTTCGACGCCGAACGCTTCGAGCTCTCGCAGGCGCAACGGCTCGTTGACCGTGTAGACGAGCTTTTTCAAGCCGAGCGAATGGGCCCGAGCAAGCCCGCGCGGCGTGACACGTTTGTTGTCGAAGCCCGCCGCCCAGGCGAAGCCACCCGCAGTGCGGATCGACGTTCCGAA
>JBDTSU010000094.1:0-11161 GCA_039930965.1 Betaproteobacteria bacterium | reverse complement strand
CTGTCGAGTTCAATGCCGAAGTTACCCACAATGACGGTAAAGATCATCCGGTGCGCAGGGCTCCCGGCGAACTTCAAATCCTCCTCGATGACTTTAAGTCCACCGGCAAGAAAAGCGAGTTCCTGATAACGCGCGGCAATACACGTCGGGCTGGTGCAAAAGTTCCAATTCAATGAGCCGCTGCCCTGGGTTGCGGGGGCTTGCCAGGAAAGGTTGACCACGATGGGAATTCCGGACTGTGCCGCTGCGCCATAATTCGCATAGGCGCGTCGCACCATATCCCACGAGTGTAAATCCGTCCCCCATCCCACGAAGGCACCCGAACTGTCATACGCCTTACGCATGTTTCCAGTGGTGGAGACGTCCAGGTAGGTCGCATCCATTGTTCTTCGCGAGCCGATGGCAGAAACCGAAGAACCGTGATGCGCGCCGCATGCATCGTTCCCCGGAGTGTTGGCATCTATGGTGATCTGACGTCCCTGCAAAGATTGAAAGGCGACAAAACCCTCCTCGACCCAAGTATTCGGATACATCGAAGAAAGGAACGACGCCTCGCTTCCCGGCGCAACTTGCACCAAATAAATGCCGATGCGCGGGATCATGCCGACAATGGTGCCGCCGTTACTCTGGGCCGCCGTCGATACAACCGCCGACGGCATGGCGGCAATGACATGAAGTTCGACCAGTCCCACATAGCCTGGCGCAGTAATTGTCTGGCCGGATTTGGTCGTGAACGTAATATATGCAACGGTCGGATAAGGCCCGGCGAACACCACTGCGCCTGCGTCAGCATTCGGCATTGTCGACGCCTCCAATGATTCGGCGCTCTCGCCGATCCCATTTGTTGCCGTGACGACAAAGTAGTAGGTCCTGTCGTTCACCAGCCCGGTCAACGTGAAAGGACTGGTCGCACCGGTGACCTTTGACCCGTCGGCCAAGGTTGTGTAGTTGCCCTTAGTCACGCCGGGCTGCGAGGCCAGGTAGAGGTTATAGGTGACGGCACCAGACACGGTGTTCCAGCTAACCGTCGCTTCGCCGTTTCCTGCCGACGCAAGTACATTCGTGGGGGCTGCTGGCGGGGAACCCGTGGCAAACGACCACGTAAACGCCGCGGCGATATTGTTGCCCGCCGTGTCTTTCACCGCTGTACCAATGGTGGCGGTGTACACCGTGCCGAACGCAAGATTGGCGGACGGTGTAAAGGTGGCCGTTGGCGGGTTGTATGTCACGGTACCGGTCACGCCGGCAATGGTGAATGTGGCCGCGTTGATGGTCGAGGCGTTCACCGGCTCGCTGAAGGTGGCGGTAATGGCAGCGGTCACCGCGACACCGGTCGCGCCATCAAGCGGACTGACCGACGAGACCGTCGGGGGCGTCGTGTCGGGCGCCGCCGCCGTCGTGAAAGACCAGCTGACCGCCGCCGTCAAGGCATTGCCGGCCAGATCCGTCACGCCTGCGGTAATTGTCGCTGTGTACGTGGTCGAGTAGGCGAGACTGGCGGACGGCGTCAATGTGGCGGTATTGCCGCTGTAGGTCACGGTTCCGGTGACACCATTATTCAACGTGAATGTCGATGGGGAAATTGTTGCCGGATTCATTGCCTCGGTAAAAGTAGCCGCGATGGATGAATTCACCGCAACACCCGTTGCGCCATTGGCAGGACTGATGGTCACGACGGCGGGCGGCAGAGTATCTGCGGGCGCAACGACGACGGAAGACGTCTGAATGAGTCCGTAGGTCCCGGCAGACACAAACTTTGTTCCGTCCCAGACCACGCCGGTCAGTCCAATCCCCGGGGACCTTTCCGCCCATACGGTGCCGTCCAGCGACCAGAAAACCGTATTGCATCCGCCGCAACCGTAACCGCCCACCGCGACCAGTTGGGACCCTGACCAGGCGACGCCATTGATGCCCTGAAATCCTGATACCGGGGTGTGGACCGTGGTCCATGTCGTGCCGTCGGGGGAGGCGATGATTCTCCCGTTCCCAACCGCAACGAATCGCGTCCCCGTCCAGGTAATCGCCAACAGATTCACCGCTTCGCCGGATGTCCTGGCGCTCCAGGTCACCCCGTCCGCAGAGGCAATGATGACATCGCCCGCGCCGACCGCGATGAACTGTGTACCTGACCAGACGACACCGTGCAGATTCAGCGCAGTACCCGAACTCCGCGTGGTCCAGACGATTCCATCCAGCGAACTAAGGACGGTGCCGGCGTCGCCCACGGCGACAAATTTCGTACCGGACCAGGCGATGCCATTTAATCCATTCGCATTGCCGGTCGTCCGCACGGTCCAGTTGCTTCCATCGGCAGAGGTGAGGATGCCGCCGTTGCTCATTCCCGCGGCAAACAACGACCCCGACCAGGCAATCGACAGCAGGGCGTCGGTGACGCCCGGGTTCCTTGATGTCCAGGTAATTCCATCCGGCGACGTGCGAATCATTCCCGCATCGCCAACAACCACAAACTGCGACCCCGACCACGAGATTCCCGAAAGATGGTTGAAGACATAGCTGGTGTCGTTGATACCCGGAAGGCGCGATGTCCAGGTCACGGCATCGGGAGACGTCACAATGACGCTGCCGGTGCTGGTGTGGCCACCAACCGCGACATACTGCGCTCCAGACCAGTTAATGCCATACAACGGCCCCAGCGCGCCGGCATTGCGTGGTGTCCAGGCGAAACCGTCCGGCGACGTAAGGATCGTGCCATTGGTATTGAACGAGCCAGTCTGGAAATTGAGGCCTGCATCGCCGACCGCCACAAACTGCGTGCCGGACCATGTCACGCTATACAGCGTATAGCCGGCGGGATTATTCTGCGTCCATGTGACGCCGTCGGGCGAGGTGATGACCCATGGCGCGCCACTTGCGCCGTTCCCGCCAACGCCGACAAACAATGGTCCGGAACTGGCCAGGCTGACAACCGGAACCGGGAGCGTGGTCGTGGTGACCGTCCAGATCGTCCCATCGCTGGACGTGACAACCGTGCTCCCGCCTGTCGCGGCAAATTTCGTCCCAGACCACGCCACGGCGATGAGACCTTGCGGCGTACCGGAGGGCCGGGAAGTCCACGTCACTGCATCGGGCGACGTCAGGATGACGCCGGCGCTGCCCACCGCGACAAACTGCGTTCCTGACCAGACGACCGAGTTAAGCGTCTGCGGGGTGCCCGGATTTTGCGGTGTCCAGGTGACACCGTCCGGCGACGTGAGGATTCCCGAGCCGACGATGACGAACTGCGTCCCCGACCAAACCACCGACGAGCCGAAATACAGAATCTGCATGTTGCTCGACAGCACTTCATGCCAGGTGACACCGTCGGGCGAATTGAAAATGGTGCCATTGTCGAGCGTCGCGACAAAGCGGCTGCCCGAAGACGCAACATTGGTCATGCGGCCGTTTAACGCCCTGAGCGTCCACTCCCCGGCCTGGTCGACAAATACGGTCAATGCGGCACTACCCGAAATGCCGCCCAGCCTCGCCGAGATCGTTGCATTTCCCGGCGCGATGGAGGTAAGCAACCCGCTGTAGCCGGGCGCGTTGCTGACGAGGGCGGCAGCGGTATTCGATGAACTCCAGGTAACCAGGCTGGTCAAGTCCCGTGTGGTGCTGTCCGACATGGTCCCGGTCGCGGTGAATTGCTGCGTCAGACCGGCCGTCATTGCGCGCGCCGCGGGAGTCACTACGATCGAAACGATAGCCGTGGGCAGCACTCTGCTGGTGCGTCCCTTGACCGTGGCAATGTCTGCCGCACTGATCGCGCCTGACGTGCTGATGTCGAACATGAAGTTGGTCGCGTCGACGACCTGCCCCGAGCGGGACTTGACACGCGAAATATCCGTGGCGGTGACTGATCGCGACTGATCCACGTCGCCAATCAGAAAGCCCAGCGAAACGAAATAGTCGAGCCCCTCGCCGTTGGTGTTTGTGAGCACAACCGTGACGCGCTTGGCGTCCGGCAGGCTGGCAATCGTCACCTCGACTTCGTTGCCGGTGGCAACGGTAGAAACAATACCGACCGGCACACCATTCTCATCAGTCGCCGAGGCGGTGCCTGCCGAAACGACCGTCCCGTCGAACTGAAACAGAATGCGATGACCCGTGCCCATCGCGCGCGACTCGACCGTGATGGCGCCACTGACCGGCACTCCGGTATTCACGTTCTCGCTGAAAGTGCCGGCGTTGCCATGCACCTTTCGGGACTGAACGCCTGTTAGCGTGATTGCACTGGCGGCGATGCTGGTCAGTACAAACGCCAGCAAAACCCCCCATAACGCGGTCGTCCGGAATGCCGCATTACGTATTCCTGTTCGCGACGCACAAATCAACATCCCCATGGCGCCCACCTTTGCGATGATTATTCCACTTTCCGGAAATTCGCGCCGCGGACGGTTCCACCATACGCCATGTGCCTGACCAATTGCAGCATCCAATAACCGGGCCGAATATCAAGAATGGCTGTTGGGTTACGCCGCTTCGCGTCTAACCCAACCTGCGAAAAGCAACAATATCGCTCAATTGCGAATTAGAAAAACCTGGCGCATTTGCACGTACGCGGGCATGACGAAACCCGGAATTTGCAACATATCCATGCGGATCAGAAAAAAATGCCGGATCAACAAGGTTTCCCTGGACGCTGAACGTGCCAGCCTAGTCGAGAATCTTCACATCCACCACCAGCGGCACAGTCTCCGTTTTCTTGCACTTGGGATCTCCGTAGCAAGATGCGGCTTGTATGGCCTCGAAGCTGTACACCAGTTGCACGCGTTTGCCGATCAGAGGCGACTTTGGACGGCACAGCTCAAACTTCCCCACCTCAATCAGTTCACCGCCTGCCGCGCCCTTCAGCGTCAGGTAGCAGCCGTTGTCCCCCTTGTCGACGTCTGTCATGGTGCCAAGCGTCTGTTTGAACTCATTGCCGACCTTGACCACACCTTCCTTGTAGACCACGGCAGGGGCCGGCGGCGGGGGTGGCGTTAGCGCCGCAAGCGGCGTGGCCGGTGGCGCCGGCGTCCCCGCTTGGGCCGCGGCAAACTCTGCGACCGCGACTGCGCATAGTGCGCAAGTGAATAGCAGGTGGCGAGTATTCATTATTGCTACCTCACGGATCCTTGGTTTCGCGGGGATCAGCATTCCCGCAGAATGCGGCGCCGGCGTGGACGGCCAGCGCCCACCCATTTGTGCAACCATGACTACTTGAGCACTTTTCTTACTGATCGAATTTGACGTGGCTCAAAGCATACGCTTGGGTGCGGAACGAGGCTCCCGCAAAGCACGTCAGGGATTTTCGCTTCTGGGCCGCAATGCGAGATCGCGGGGGCATCAGGGTCACCCATTCTTACCGGATTTTCGTTTCGCTTGCCAGTGCAAAGTGCCGCATTGGTTTCATCATCAAATATGACAAATAGTCAGCAGCAAACTCTAGCACTGACGCGGTCTTCCGGGCACAAATGGCCGGTAAGCCGCGTAGATACTGGACCTTTTCTCATTTAGCCAGGAAAATATGTGCCAACCCCCTTGGATTTTCCACGGGCATGACCATCTCCCATAAACTGCCATTGCCCGTCCCTAACCTCAAGAACACTCCACATGAAAATCGATTTCGTTTCCGATGTCGCCTGCCCCTGGTGCGCGGTCGGCCTGAATGCGCTCGAGATTGCGTTGAAACGCATCGGCGATGACATCCCCGTCACCGTAAACATGCAGCCTTTCGAACTCAATCCGGCCATGACCGCCGACGGCGTGGACGCGGGTGAATACCTTTCCCGTAAATACGGATTGACCGCCGCGCAGCTGGCGTCGAATCGCGCCAACATCCGTGCCCGCGGCGAATCAGTCGGCTTTGCCTTTGGTGAACGCAACCGCGTCTGGAACACCTTCGACGCGCACCGCCTGCTGCACTGGGCGGGGCTGCAGGACGCTGCCAAACAGCGCGCGCTCAAGCACGCCCTGCTCCGCGCCTACCACGGCGAAGGCCGCAACCCGGGCGCGAAGGATGTGCTCGTTGAGTTGGCGCAAGAAGTGGGACTCGATGCCGCCGCCGCGCAGGGCATCCTGGAATCCGGCGCCTACACGCAGGAAGTCCGCGCCGCGGAACAGTTGTGGATCAGCCGGGGAATCAATGGCGTGCCCGCCGTCGTTATCGATGACCGGCATCTTATTTCCGGTGGCCAGCCGCCCGAGGTATTCGAGCAGGCGTTGCGGCGGATCGCGGCGGAGACGCTGCAGGTGACAGCTTCGTAGTGGCTTTCAGTGCAGAGGGTCATGTTTTCTGAGCCGAATGGCAGTTCCTTAAGTGAATATGCCGGCAAGACGATGCACGATGCTTGACTCCTGTGCCCCCCTCTTTCGCGGATGCGGGGGAATGAGTCAGATCTGTAGCCCGGCAGGAGCGCCACGAAAGGCGGGAACAAGCGCTCCCGGCCAACGATAACGGGCACACGCCCCTCACGGAATTTCGTAGACCGTCAGTTCCCCCGAGATTCCGCGCAACAGCGCGCGCTGCTCGGACGGCAGGTGGCCGCCGTCACGGAGCAGCTTGTTCGCCGCCGGATGCCGGACCACCGGCTCGGTGGCGAAGATGGCGTGCGAGTCGGCCAGCCCCTGGACGCGCGCGGCGATGTTCACCGTTTGCCCGAAGTAATCGAGACGGTCATTGAGCATGACCGCCAGGCAGGGTCCTTCGTGCAGGCCGATCTTGATCAGCAGGTCCTCTTCCCGGCGTCCGGCATTGAGCGTGCGCATCGCCTCGCGCATGCGCAGCGCCGCCGCGAGGCCGCGATCCGGCGTGAGGAAAGTCGCCATGACCGCGTCGCCGATGGTTTTGACCACCGCACCGGACTCCGCCGCCACCACTTCGTTGAGCACGCCGAAATGGGAGCGCACCAGGTCATAGGCGACCAGGTCGCCGACCCGCTCATACAGCCCGGTCGAGCCCTTGAGGTCGGTGAACAGGAACGTGAGGCTGGTGATCTTGAGGCGCTGGTCCACGTCCAGGGTATCGGTGCGGTAGATGTCGCGAAAAGTCTGGTTGGTGAACAGTTGTGTTGCCGTCAGGAAGCGTTTTCGCCGGCCGAGCAATTCGTGCAGCGGATGGCCGGCGAGCCAGACACCCGGCAACACCCGTGTGTCGGTGCGGTTCTCCAGCGACAGGCGCAGCGGGCCGGGCCGCATCTGCACGGTGCCGGTGGGCGCCTGCACCTTGTTGAACACCATCGCCAGGTCGCGGCGCTCGCGGGTCGGCTCGCCTTGCACGTCGATGAACTGAGCGGCGTGGGTCACAGGCTCGAACACGATGACGAACTCGGCCGGCAGCTGCAGCGACAGGATGGCCTTCTCGCCGGGCGGCAGCTCGATGGCTTCCAGGGTGATTTCATTCAGCACCGAGTCGAGCGCGTCCTCCGGCAATGCCAGCCCCGAACCCCAGAAAATCTGCCGCATGTATTCCCACACCGGCAGCGCATGCGGATCGTGTGCCGGGATCCGCCGCACGCGCGGGTTCACGGTGAAGGTCACCTCGATCATTTCGTCCAGCGTCGCCTCGTAGCCGGCGGCGCACAGCGCGCAGTTGTAGACAGCCTTGCGCACGGTCTTCAGCGTCGCATTCGCATCGAGCACCCCGCCGCAGCCCGGGCACAGCAGGTTCCAGGACATGTCGAACAGGCCCAGCCTGGATGCGTGCAGGAAGGCGGCAATGGCGCGCTCCTCTGCCACGCCGTAGCGCGCCGCGAAATCGAACACGTTGATGCGGTTCAGGTCGCGATCGGTCGCCTCGCGCACGTGTTGCTCGATCGCGTTGACCGCGGCGGGATCCGCCGACTGGCGCAGGACGGTGAATCGGCTTTCCGCTTCGTTCATGCGCGCAGTTTACGCCGAAGTGTCGCGGGGAAAAAGGCCAGCGGGCCGCCGGGATTACAGGGAGCGCATTGGCGCGCGGGGGGGGGATTCAAGGATCGTCGCTTGTGCGGCTGTCGCGCCATACCGTCGTTGCGCAGCGCGTGTTTGCGCTTATTTTTTCGACGGCGCCTGGGTGACGGGAACCGCGCGCTTTGTCGAGCGAATATCGCTGGCTTTCACGCCCACATCGGTCTTCGCTTCGCTTATCAACGCGGCACAGTTGCTGTCTTTCTGCTTACCAAAATCGAGCAGCGGCAATAGCGCCCCGATGCCGGCTGTCGCCACGCCCAGCGCGACGGCAGCACCGCCGCGCACCATGACGCCGCCAAGTTCGGGTTTTGCCACCGGCGCAGTGAACGACCCGGTGATGGCGATGGGGCCACGCAGCGATGCCAGGCTGAAGCCCTTTGACTTGGCCACCAACCTGAGGTGCAGCGATTCGTCACTGAAGTTAGCATTGCCCGTTCCGGTGATATTGACCTTCGCTGTATCGAGCACCAGTTCCTGCACCGTGAACACGCCATTGACGGCGTTAAAATTTCCCACCATGCAGCGAATCGGCGCCTGCTTATCGCCACCGATCAGCAACAGAAGCGAATTGGCGATGTCCAGGTTCGCCAGCCGCAGCGTCAGTTCCCCAATCGTTCCCCCGTCCATGATCAACGCTGCCTCGCCGTTGGCCGTGGCCAGCAATTGCGCGACCGAACTGCCTTGGCCGACCAACTTGGCGCGACCGCCCATCGTGCCGGTGTTGTCCGCGGCCAGCCTGGAATTCGGGAACATTTTCGCCAGGTCGAGGCCACGGGCGACGAGATCGACGTGGGTGGCAATCGGCGCGCGCCGGCCATCCATTTCCACTTGCGCGATCAGGTGGCCGCCGGCGGCACCGAAATCCACTGGAGCGAGCGTCAACACGCCGCCCTTGACGACAAGATGCGTGCTCATGTTTTCGAGTGGCATTTTTTCGGTGACGATGTGCGCACCGCGAAAGTGGATATCGGCGTCGGCTATTTGCAACTTCTCCGGACTGAAGGGCTCGGTAGGGAGTATCCGGCCGCCGGTGGGCAGCGATTTCGCCTGTTTGCCGGGACTGGCGCCAATGAAGCCGCCTAAGTCGCGCATGGTCAGCTTCTGCGATACCAGGTTGGCGGTGATTTTCTGCGGCCGCGGATTGCGGTCGACTGTGAAGTCGCCGGCGAGATCGCTTTCGCCGACCGTGCCCTTGAGCCCGCGAAATGTCCATACTCTGCTGCTATGGTCGAGGAATCCCGCAAGCTTGTAGGCGGCGGTCGGCGGAATCGGCACGCCGATGAGAGGATAAAGTTGCGCAAGGTTGCTGCCTTCGATCGTGAAGTTCAGCTGTTGTGCGGTGAAATGCAGGGGATCCAGCAAGGTGCCGTTGATGTGAGTTTTGGTGGCACCGAACGATGCGCTGGCTTCGATCGGATATGGACTCTTGCCTTCTACGCGCGCGTTCAGCAGCGCGCCACCGATGGCGTGCAACGATGTTGGCAAGCCTTTGAATTGCCCCTTTCCCGAAACTTCCAGGCGCGATTCGGATTGATCTTTTCCGGCAGCCAGCGTGTGCACGTCAAGCGCGAGGTCGGTCTTCATTCGGACATCCCGATACGTCACCTTGCCACGCTCGATGGTGAGGCGGTCGATGGCGGGAAGGTCGAACTTTTCGTCTCTCTTGCTCTGGGCGAACATCCAGTTGCCCGCACCGTCGTCATTCACTTCAAGCAGGACGTTGGGCTCGATCAGCGCGACCTCAGGCAGCTCGAGTCGACCCGTCAGCAACTTGAAAAGATCAAATCGGAAGTCGAGTTTCTTGAAACTCGCCATGCGGGTGTCACTGCTCCCGGCTGCGTTGCCGAGCACGATGTCATTGACGACCACGCGCGGCTGCATCGAAAGACTGACGGTCAGGTCACCATTGATGGCAAAGGTTCGACCGGTGGCTGCGCTCACCCGGCGTGCGATCGGCTCGCGCATCCAATTCCAGTCGAAGAAGACAAGGAAGAGAACAAGCAACAAGACGAGCGCGAGAAACGCGCCCGCCATCCATTTAAGCGAGCGCGGCAGGGTCATATCGATTTCAGAAAACGGGTTATCACCAGAAGGTTCAATTGTGTGACTAGACGCGCGGCTCACCCAGTCCGTTAACGGTGATGGTCGGGCCTGGCGGCTGGTTCATCTGCACGCGATGTTCGTCGTTCCTGAAACTGTAGATCACATCCCAATAGTCGGCGCGCATGCGGCCGGACACATTGTTGCATCGCTGGACATCCTGGGAATACGCCAGTTGTCCCCCGCTGTCGCGGCCAACATTGGCGCCCAATGCCGCGCCAGCGATGGCGCCACCGGCGGTGGCAACATCCCTGCCCCGTCCGCCGCCGATCTGGTGGCCGAGTATGCCGCCGATGATCGCGCCGGCCACTGCACCCGGTACGTTGGCACCCTGGTCCTGAACGACTTGTTCCCGTTCAACCCAACACCGTTGCTCCCGCGTTCCGACGACGGCGCGCACCGAAATCACACGTGCGTCGTAGAGGCGTTCGTCGTTGCGGCGCCGATAATCGTAATAGGCGACCGGTGCCGGAACATAGCGTTCATTGTCGGCCCGCGGACGAGGCGCCACGGCGCGTACCGAAGAAATCCGGTCGTTCAAGCCCATGGTGGCCAGCGAGGGGTAATTGCCCGCCTGCAGCAGCACACAACGACCATTGAACCGGATGTCTTCACATACCTCGCGTGATTCACCGACCACCACGGCGGAAGACGCACGATCATTGAAGCCGACGCGTTCGAAATTATCGATCTGGTCACGGCTGATAAATGAACGGCCGCCAAAGCCTTCGTGCTCGTAAAAGGTTATCTGCGAGATCGATGGGCTTGGCACGTTGGACTCAGCTGCCGTCGGCATGCGTACCGATGAAATGCGATCGTTAAGGCCAACGGCGGCCATCGACGGGTAACTGCCGGGTCTCAACACGACGCAGCGGCCACTATAGCGGGCATTTTCACATACAACACGTGACTCGCCGACCACCACGGCCGAAGATGCGCGGTCGTTGAAACCGAAACGTTCAAAGCTCTCGACTTGATCGCGGGTGATGAATGAACGGCCGCCATAATTTTCGTGCTCGTAGAAAGTCACCTGTGCGGCGGCGGGAGGAGATGCCGGTACGGGTGCGGGCGGCGGGATGCCCACCGGTCCCGGTGCGCTCGCAACGCGCACCGACGAAATACTGTCGTTCAG
>JBDTSU010000093.1:0-11166 GCA_039930965.1 Betaproteobacteria bacterium | reverse complement strand
GGCATTGTTTGTCCGCCGCGGCCCACTCGCGAACTGAAATCGCTACGTCACCTTGAGGCACTCGCCAATGCAAAATTTCGATGTCGGACCTCGCCATGCTGGCTAATTTTCGTGGCAAGCCCGATCGGGCGCTTTCCGTTTTCCGGTATGAAGGGCTCGCGGAAGGCTACGACGCGTCGTGCAAACACATCGGCGAGATACGCACCGCCGCCATCCAGGCGCTGCAACTGACGGACGGGGATATCGTGTTCGACGTTGCCTGCGGCACCGGCAAGACGCTATGCGAGATGGCGACGAAAATCGGCGCGCGCGGCCAGGCGATCGGCATCGAGCACAGCCCGGAGATGGCCGCCATCGCGCGCCAGCGCGTGGCGTCATTGCAACGTCCGGACCGCGTCACGTTGCTGCAATCCGCAGTGGAAGAGGTACAGCTTCCGGGCGAGGCGAGCGCAATCCTGTTTTGCTATACGCATGACGTGTTGCAATCGGCGGCTGCGCTGGAAAATATTTTTCGCCACGCCGCCAATGGCGCGCGGGTAGCGGTGGTGGGCAACCGCTTGCAATCCTGGTGGTGGGCCGCACCACTGAACTTATGGGTCTGCTTGCGCGGGTGGCGCTACCTGACTACCTTTCGCGGATTCCGGCAACCGTGGCGCGGATTGTTGACCTATTGCCCGGAGTTGCGGGTCGTCGAGACTTTTCATCTGGGTATGAGCTATCTGGCGGTGGGCCGGGTGGTGCGCCATGGCGATTTTCAATCCCTAGCACTGGCGCGGCCTGCAGGCTAATTGCGCCCGAAGAGGCGCATCAGTGCTTGAGTTTCATCCGCCTTCCTGGCGGCGGCAGGATGGGTTGAACGCAGTGATGACCATTGTCCTTCCCGTGCAAATCTGGTTGGACTGTGCTTCGCGCAACCCAACCTGACGACACAGGTCATGTTGCGTCAAATTGCTCCACCGAGCCGACGGGGAAGCGTGGCAGGGCCAAGTCTGAGGTGCACGTAGATGATGGAACTCAACATTGCGGCAAAGAAGCACCAGACGGAAAACAGCGCGACGGCAAAAAATCCATAGGCGACCATAAAGAGCAGCAGCGCGATGGCCCCGAACAGCCTGATCGTGGCAGCACTCGAAAAGAAACAACTGACGCACGTCGCGGCCACGTAAAGCAACATTACCGGAATCTTGTAGAAGTGCGGCGAGACGTACACGATATTCTCCGCTGCCACCGCAGTAACCGGGAATTCGACAATCATGTAGAGCAGATACAGGCCGACGAGAAGCCCGATTGCCTGGAACACCGCAATCGTCTTGCGGCGCCATGGCACGGCTTCGAGCAATCCGATCGAGAACGGCACGAACATCGGCCACAGCACATGCGAAAAGATCGAGAACACATATGTTGTCGCCACGTTGAGTTGCGGTGCGTCGAACCTGAACGATAACCACAGCACGCCCTCAACGATTTGCTGGATGCCGAATAGCAGCGGGATTGCCGCGAACGGGATTTCCGCCTTTCGGTGCGTCGCGCGCAATGTCGCCACCCCCAGGACCGACAATGCTGTCCCGGCTATGAAGCTTGCCGTCGCTGAGAAGCACATGATGTGGGTACGCAGAAGATTAGATGGGTTGAAGATGGGTCGCTGCCCTCACGAATGATCAATTGCACGCCCGTATGAGTCATATGCAGGGCGGTGTCAGTGCTCGGCCCTTCGGCGATCGGCTGCGCCGTCGTGCGGGCCTCATAACCAACCATTCCTGAAGCCCGCCCGCCGCAGTCCCGTCACGACGTAGGGGCACGCGCGCATCAAGCGCCAGAGAAAGTCCGATCGATAGTTCTCGCACATTAGCACGACCGGGCCGAGGTTGATCCCGAAGTGGTAGGGTGACGTCCAGCCTGCGTCGGCTGTTCCCTCGGCCCCGCCTTCGTCCCCGCTGTCGTTCCGAAAGCTCAGATTGAAGCTGCACCTGAAGCAGTATTCGCCGGTGATCTGCGGATACACGTCCTGAAGATTCTTGAGCGTCGGCAATACGATTTCCGGCGCGAACGGCAACGACGCCACCACCGCCCACGGCGCAATGGTGCCGTCGTCGGGGCCATACGGCGCGCCGCGGGCGACATAGTCAAAGAACGAGCGCTCGATACCGTGGATGCGGCGGGTCGTCCAACCGGGGCCATCGCTCGCAGTCAGCCCCCAGAAGTTTTCTCCATAGCCTACAAATTCGAGCGGATTCCGGATCGCGTACTCCCGCTGGATGTAGGTCGCGCGGCGGCTGTTTTCGCAATAGTCGATGCCCTTGTCGCGCGCGAACGCATCCTGGATCCCGCGGAAATCCACCCAGATGTGCGAGTACTGGTGGATGAAGAGCGGACCGCCATAGATGTATTCGTAGCCGTAGATCTCTTTCCATTGATAGGTGGAGGCCCACGCCGAGTAGCTCTCCGTCGGCAAGGGGTGCGTGGGTGAGCCCAGCCCGAGCAAGTATAGGAGAACCGCCTCGTCATAGCCCTGCCAGCGGTAGGGCAGAAAGCCGCCCTCTGGCGTCCATCCATGGGTGACCGTCGCACCGCCGTTGCAAGCCCACGGCCAATCGACTCGTCGGTAGAGCGTGTCGGCCAACGTCCGTATATCCTGCTCTTCTTCGTTTTCGCGATCAAAATACGCCGCCGCGGCGAGCATGCCGGCGAGCAGGAAGGTGGTATCGACGGTCGACAATTCGCATCCGCCTGCCCGCTGGCCGGTGGCCATGTCGAGAAAATGATAGTAGAAGCCTTTGTACCCGGTCACGCCGGGCGCTGTGCCTTGCGGACTGGTGGCGAAGAACCGCATCAGCGTCAGCGTCCGCAGCGTCGCATCGGCGCGGGTCATCCAACCTCGCTCGACGCCAACCGGATAGGCTGCCAGCGCGAAACCCACGGCCGCGATGCTCGCGGGAGATCCCGGCTGCGATTTGTCCGCGACAAGTCCGTTCGCGGGGTTGGTCTCGCGCAGGAAATATTCGAAGCTGTGGCGCTGCAGCGCGTCCAGCCTCGACTCACCGAAGTCGCGCAAGTTTCCGTGTTGCCCCTGCGTCACTGGGCACTCCGGTCCAGCCCATCGCTAAGCGGAATGCTGTCAGCGCTCACCGATGCCGCCGGGTGGTCCTCTTCCATTGTCGCCGACCGCGCCGTCTCGAAGATGTCCACCGACTGGCAGTATCGTCGGCTGACTTCCGCGACCGCCGCCTCGCGGGTGATCGTCCCGTCACGAAATGCAATGAGCGGATCCCAGAAAGTGGTCCGTCCCACCGCGAAGCCGATGAAGCCCGGAACGGCCGCTGCCGTCGTGAGCCAGGATTGGACATGCTGCTCGTTTTCGCCCCCCCCGAGGACGATGCAGCCGATGTTGCCGCGCCCGCCGCGTTGTGCTGCCACCGTTATCCGCTCGCAGTCGTCCCGGTGGTCGAAGCCCTCGACTTTCCAGACATCCGGCTCGATGCCTGCGTCCTGGAGTTCGCGAATGGCGCGGGCCATGAGCGCCGGCCTGCATTCCCGGTCGCAGGCTCGGGTATCTCCGCCAAGTGCTTCAAGCTGCCTGGGTGTCACGGGTATTAGTAGCTCGACCATGTACTTCGTCAGGCTGCCGCTGAGGTACTCGGACAGCCGTCGCAACCGCGCAGCCTGTCGGCCATTCACGGCATGGTCGCCATCAGGGTTGTAGCGCACCAGCACCTTGCAAAATGTCGGAGCGAAAGCCTCGATGTGCCGCGCAAAATCTTCTCCGAACTCGAAGTCGAACTCGTCCTGCCCGCTCATTTCGGCCGGCGCGCAGGTGATGACGCCGCTGCGCTTTGCGTCGCGAAGAATGTCGGCGCCGAAGCGCTCGTCGACAAGAATGCCGGTCTTCTCCGGGGCAACGCGCCCAGCCACCGCGGCAACAAAGCCATCGTAGATCACCCGCTTGGCAGCGGTGATGCGCGCGGACTGCGTGTCACTGTGCGTCCCGCTCCAGCCGAACATCCCGCTTTCGAACGAGGCGCGGTGATCGAACGGAAGCAAGTAAAGTGGTTTCGTATAGCCTGAATTCATGGCGGCGTTTCAGTGGTGGCAATCATGCCTGGCGCAGGCGACGGGCCAGTGGTGAGCTGCCAGGTGTGAAGGGCGATCTGTTCCTCTTCCCGGGAAGGAAGGACGCGAACGGACGTGCGGGAAACCAGCCATTCCAGTTCTTTACAAATACTGGCGCGCGTCGCCGCATCGTTCTCGCCGATGCCGCCGGTGAAGACCAGCAAATCCAGCCCACCCAGCGCAGCGGCCATGGCGGCGATCTGTTTGCGCACTGAGTAGCAGAACATCGCGATCGCCAACCGCGCATCCTCATTCGTGGTAGCCGCGCGCAACACCCGCATGTCACCACTGAGACTGGAGATTCCATAAAGCCCCGAGCGCTGGTCGATCAGGCTCTCGAAGCGGGCGGCATCATATCCTTGCTCGCGAATGACATAGGCGAGGACACCGGGATCGATGTCGCCACATCGCGTACTCATGATCACGCCGCCAGTTGGGGTCAGTCCCATGCTGGTATCGATCGATTGGCCGCTTGCCACCGCGGTCACACTCGCGCCATGGCCAAGATGCGCAATCACCATTCGGCGCGCCATATCGCTTCCAAGTTGCCGAACGATCGATTCGCACGACAGGCCGTGAAAGCCGTAACGTTCAATGCCCTGCGAACGAAGCTCGCGCGGGATCGGCAGCGTCAGTGCGACATCGGGCATTCCGGCATGAAACGCCGTATCGAGGCACGCCGCTTGCGGGATGCCTGGAAAACGCTCCTGCGCGAACCGGACCAGTGTCAAAGCCGGCGGCACGTGCAAAGGCGCAAATACCGCCGCGGCCTCGAGTTGCTTCATCACTTTCGCATCGATCAAGGTATGGCGCCGGCAATCCGGGCCACCATGGACGATGCGATGGCCGACGGCGACCGGCGCGGGCAGGCGATGCGCGCTCAGCAATTCTGCGATGCGGCCGATCACCGACCGCGGCGTGCTGGCAGACGTTGCATCCTTGGCCAGTACGTTGCCGTCGGCATCGCTGGCGATGAACGCGCGATGGCTGTTGCCATCCGTCTCGGCCGCGCCTGAAACAAGTATGCGGCTGACGCTCGCGCCGACCACGTATAAACCGAACTTGATCGAGGACGAGCCCGCGTTCAATGCCAGTACGGGCAAGCTTGGGCTATCGTTCATGTCTGCCCCTCTCCCCCGCAGCTCGGCACTCCCGGCGACATGCGCGCGATGCCGGTCATTTGCGCTGCGCCGTCCAGCGCCAGTCGCGGACTTCCGGTAAGTCCTCGCCATGTTCGCTGACATAAGCCTTGTGCCGCGCGATGGTCTCGCGATAGCGCCCGGTCTCCTGGTCGACAAGGTGTTGTAGCCGCGGTACCCGGCGGATCGCATCCAGCGCGAGTTGGTAACGATCGATATTGTTCAAGACCACCATATCGAACGGCGTGGTGGTCGTGCCTTCCTCCTTGTATCCGCGCACATGCAGATTGTCGTGGTTGTGGCGACGATAGGTGAGACGATGAATCAATCCGGGATAGCCGTGAAACGCGAACACAATCGGCCGGTCGCGCGTGAATATCGCGTCAAACGCATCGTCATCAAGGCCATGCGGGTGCTCGGACTGCGGCTGCAGCGCCATTAGATCGACCACATTGACAACGCGTATGCGGATGTCCGGCACGTAGTCGCGCAACAGCGTGACCGCGGCCAGCGTTTCAAGCGTCGGCACGTCGCCGGCGCAGGCCATGACGATATCGGGTTCATCAACACCTTCGCCGCCTCCAGTGCCGGCCCACGGCCAGATGCCGGCGCCGACCGTGCAGTGACGCGCGGCCGACTCGATATCGAGCCACTGCCATGCCGGTGCTTTGCCGGCGATGATCAGATTGACGTAGTTGCAACTCTTCAGGCAATGGTCGGCGACTGAAAGCAGACAGTTCGCGTCGGGCGCCAGGTAGATGCGCACGACATCGGATTTCTTGTTCGCGACGACATCGATGAAGCCGGGATCCTGATGCGAGAAACCGTTGTGGTCCTGCTGCCAGACATGCGAGGTCAGCAGGTAATTGAGCGACGCGATCGGTTTTCGCCATGGAATCTGCCGACAGACTTTCAGCCATTTCGCATGCTGGTTGAACATCGAATCGATGATGTGGATGAACGCCTCGTAGCACGAAAACAGGCCGTGACGGCCGGTCAACAGATAGCCTTCGAGCCAGCCTTCGCACAGATGTTCGCTCAACACCTCCATCACCCGTCCGTCAGGCGACAGATCCACGTCGACTGCGGCGATGTCTGCCATCCACGTCTTGCCGGCGACATCGACGACCGCGCCGAGCCGATTGGAGGCAGTCTCATCCGGCCCGAACAGGCGAAAGTTGCGACTCGGCAGATTTCTGCGCATCACGTCGGCGAGGAATGATCCGAGCAGACGCGTGGACTCGGCCTTCACGCTGCCGGGTACTGCAACCGGCACCGCAAAGGTGCGGAAATCCGGCATGACCAGCGGTATCAACATGGAGCCGCCGTTGGCGTGCGGATTGGCGCCCATGCGTCGCGCGCCCGTCGGCGCGAGATCGGCAAACTCCTGAAGGAAACGGCCGTCTTCGTCGAACAACTCCGCCGGCACATAGCTTCGCATCCACTCGTCGAGTTGGTGGAGGTGCCCGGACGTGTTGAACTCCGCGATAGGCACTTGATGCGCGCGCCAGGTGCCTTCAACCGGCAGCCCGTCAACAAACTTCGGCCCGGTCCAGCCCTTCGGGGTCTGCAAGACGATCATCGGCCAACGCGGACGCGGCGGCGGCGAAAGTGTATCGGGCGCGCGCGCCACGGCCTGGATGGCGCGTATCGTCGCGAGAATCGTGTCAAGCGTTTCGGCAAGCTGCTGGTGCATCGTCATCGGATCGTCGCCGACGACAAAGTACGGCTCGTAGCCGTAGCCGTGGAACAGATCGGTCACTTCCTCGCGGCTGATGCGCGCCAGCAACGTCGGATTGGCGATTTTGAACCCGTTAAGGTGCAGGATCGGCAGCACCGCGCCATCGCGCGCCGGGTTGAGGAATTTGTTTGAGTGCCAACTGGTGGCCAGGGCGCCGGTTTCCGCTTCGCCATCGCCGACAATGCAGGCCACAATCAGATCGGGATTGTCGAATGCCGCGCCGTAGGCATGGGCCAGTGAGTAACCCAGCTCACCTCCCTCGTGAATCGAGCCCGGGGTCTCAGGCGCGACATGGCTGGGAATGCCGCCCGGCCATGAAAACTGCCGAAACAGCTTGCGCATTCCCTCGCGATCGCGCGTGATGTCCGGAAAGATGTCGGTGTACGAACCCTCCAGATAAGTATTCGCGACCAGTCCCGGGCCACCATGCCCGGGGCCGATGACGTTGATCATATTCAGATCGTGTTCCTTGATCAGGCGATTCAGATGCACATACAGGAAATTGAGGCCAGGTGTGGTTCCCCAGTGCCCGAGCAGGCGCGGCTTGATGTGTTCGAGCGTGAGCGTCACGTCGAGTAACGGGTTGGCGCGCAGATAGATTTGTCCGACCGACAGATAGTTTGCCGCCCGCCACCAGGCGTGCATTTTGCAAAGGTGATCGGTGGTCAGCGTTGTCATGATGGTTCGTTCCTCAAGTTAGTCGATGTCAACGGTCAGTGCGGTAATCGAGCCTGCTCACGCATTGGCGAGTGCGACGTCGACGATGTGTTGCGCTTCGTCGAGAATCTGCCGCAAATGGGTGTCGTCGCGGAAACTCTCCGCGTAGATCTTGTAGATATCCTCGGTGCCCGATGGACGTGCCGCGAACCAGCCGTTCTTTGCGCTGACCTTGATGCCGCCGATCGGGGCGCCATTTCCCGGCGCCTTGTCGAGCACGCTGTCGATCGGATCGCCGGCCAGTTCGGATTGCAGCACCTGATTTGGCGCTAATTGTGCCAGCGCCGTCTTTTGCGCCGGGGTCGCCCTGGCCTCAACGCGGTCGGCAAAGATCTCGCCGAACTCGCTACACAGACTGCGATACAGATCGCCGGGGTCGCGACCGGTGCGCGCGGTGATTTCAGCCGACAACAGCGCCGAAGCGATGCCGTCCTTGTCGGTGGTCCATACGTGGCCATCGTGCCGCAGAAACGTTGCCCCCGCACTTTCCTCGCCGCCAAAACCGAGCGTGCCATTGAACAATTCCTCGACGAACCACTTAAAGCCCGCCGGCACCTCAAATAGTTTGCGGCCGAGCCTGGCGGCGACGCGGTCGATCATCGCGCTGCTGACCACGGTCTTGCCCACCGCCGCACTATCGCTCCACTGTGGTCGGTGTCGAAACAGATAGTCGATGATGACGCTGAGGTAATGGTTCGGTGGCAACAAGCCGGCGCTTGGGGTAACGATGCCGTGGCGGTCGTGGTCGGTGTCGCAAGCGAGCGCGATGTCGTAGGCGTCCTTCAGGCCGATCACGCGTTGCATCGCATAGGCCGATGAAGGATCCATCCGGATCAAGCCATCCCAGTCGACCGGCATGAACGAGAATCGTGAATCGACTTCATCGTTGACCACGGTCAGGTCGAGCTGGTAGCGCTCGGCGATCGGCGCCCAATAGTGCACGCCGGCGCCGCCGAGTGGGTCAACACCGATGCGAACGCCAGCGCCTCGGATCACATCGAAGTCGATGACTCCTCCCAGGTCGGCGACATACGCATTGAGGAAATCGTGCTGGTGCGTGGTATTGGCTTCGCGCGCCAATGACAATGCCATGCGCTTGACATCTTTCAATCCGCCTTCGAGCGACGCGTTCGCGCGGTTTTGCACCCAATCGGTGATGTCGGTGTCGGCCGGGCCGCCATTGGACGGGTTGTATTTCAAGCCACCGCTGTCCGGCGGGTTGTGCGAAGGCGTGATCACGATGCCATCGGCGAGTCCGCTGTTACGGCAGTGGTTGTAGACCAGAATTGCGTGCGAGACCGCCGGGGTCGGTGTAAATTCACCTCCTGCTGCGATCATCGTTTCCACGCCGTTCGCGGCCAACACCTCCAGCGCAGTTTCGAAGGCCGGTCGCGACAAAGCATGGGTATCGACACCGATAAACAGCGGGCCGTCGATTGCCTTGACATGGCGATATTCGCAGACCGCCTGGGTAATCGCCGCAACGTGCGGTTCGTTGAAGCTGCGTTCAAAAGAACTGCCGCGATGCCCGGAGGTCCCAAAGGCGACGCGCTCGCCTGGTACAGACGGATCGGGAACTGCGGTGTAATACGCGCTGATGAGCGCCGACACGTCTATCAGTTGAGACGGCGACGCGGGTTTGCCGGCAAGCGAACTGATCCGGTTGGCCATGGTGTGACGCCTACACCGTCCGGGATATTGAATTCATCTGGCGGTCATGCCGACGAACGGCGAACCCTTTTCACCAATTCGCGAAAGCAGCGCAGCCCACGATTTCGCGAAGGCGTCTGCGCCGTCGATCTGCAGCCGTGCGGCCAACGCTTGTTCATCGACGCCTTCGCGCCTGAATTCCTCCAGAACGACTTCGGCGAAACCGCCATCGCCGGGTAACGTCGCGCCGACCTTGCCATGGTCGGCGAACGCCAGCAGCGTCTTTTCCGGAATCGTGTTGATCGTGTCGGCCGCTGCCAGCGCTTCGATATATAGCGTATCCGGTGCGTCAGGATCCTTGGTCCCCGTACTGGCCCATAGCAGTCGCTGCGGATGCGCGCCCGCCTTCGCGAGCTTTTGCCAGCGTGCCGAAGCAAGCAGTTCGCGGTATGCCTGATAAGTACGCATCGCGATCGCGATGCCGAGGCGGTTGTGATACTGGGGCGAGGTTTCCTCCTTGACGGCAACGTCCCAGCGGCTGATGAACAGCGAGGCGACCGATTCGACCTTTGGATCGAGGCCAGCGACGAGTCGGCGCTCGATGCCGCGCAAGTACGCCTCCGCGGCAGCCAGATATTGCTCCCGCGAAAACAGCAAGGTCACATTGATCGGTACGCCGGCGAAGATGGATTCCTCGATCGCCGGAATGCCGGCGGGCGTGCCGGGAATCTTGATAAAGAGATTCGGTCGCGCCGCCGCTGCGTGCAAACCTGCCGCGGCTTGAATCGTTTTCACGGTGTCGGCAACGAGTAGCGGCGAAACCTCGAGCGAGACCCAGCCGTCGATACCGTCGGTCGCGTTGTAAATCGGCCGAAACAGGTCGGCGGCCTGCCTCAAATCGTCTAGCGCCAGCGTAAGAAAGAGTTCCTCGCCGGACTTGCCCTGGCGTGCCAGACCGCCAATTGCCTCGTCGTACAAACTGCCGTTGGCGATGGCGTGCTCGAAAATAGTCGGGTTCGAGGTCAGGCCCGTTACCGACAGGTCAGAGATGTAGCGCGCCAGCGTGCCGTTTGTCAGTATTTCCCGGCTGATGTTGTCAAGCCAGAGGCTCTGGCCAAGACGCTGCAATTGTTGCGTTGCTTTCATGCTTGCTCCATTGTTCGGTTCGTTGCATTCGATACAGGGGCGGCCGCCGCCAGCAGATAGTAGGCGGGCACGCGATGGCGCAATTCGCCAATGCAGGCGATGTCCCGATCCGGCGCGGGGCGGATTCCGGCGCTGCCGGCAATGGCGTAGTGACCCTGACGAACGAACACCGTCGTCAGCGTATCGCCGAGAACCTGTTTTATCTCAGCCAGCAGGTGCGGCTTGTCGTCGACCATCACATAATGCGCGGCAGGATAGCGCTGCTGCATTGCTGCGGGCATGTGCTGCTTGTGCAGGTAGATCAGCACTTCCCCGCGAAACGCTTCCCACAAGCCGGAGCGCTGGATCTTGCGCGGCTGGAACACCACGTCGCCGTCTGACAGGATCACCGGCCGGCCGAGTGTGTGCAAATGCGCGATCACCTCCAGCGCGTGCGGATACAGCCGTTCGGCAAACGAATATTCGAGCAAGTATGCCGACATCTGCAGAAACGCCGGTTCGTTATCGTGGCCTTCGCGGAAACGTTGTAATGTGGCCAGATAGTCGGCGTATCCGGACTCTTTGCGCAACTCGGCAAAGATCGCCCAGTAACATTCTCGCCCGGCGCGGCCGAACGACCGTTCCAGGCGCGTGCCGAGGTCGTTCGCAAACCGGTCATTGTCGAGC
>JBDTSU010000092.1:0-11198 GCA_039930965.1 Betaproteobacteria bacterium | reverse complement strand
CAGCCTCAACGTCCAAGGTAAATGGCGCGCCCCGCGATGAATAACGCAAATGAGAAGGTGCCTGTTGGCGCGTCCTGTTTGACCGACGAGTTAGACATGGACAAGTTACCAACGGACGAAGCAATGGCGAAGTTCTACGAGCTATGCGGGCTTGCGAAGAATGAACCTGGAATAGCCATTCTCTTTCAGGAATTTTTCAAGATGGGCGCGCCGGTACTGTTGTGTACTGTCGATGTCCGAGCCACAGAACGGGCAGGAAAATTTGTCCACTGTTTCGAGTTCGACAAGCGACTTGAGCGACTCCTTGCCGCAGCCAGAACAGGCGAGTGGAAAAATTGGAAGCTCAATTGGATTGATGGTCATGTCAATTCCTTAGTGTCAACTCAATGTAGGGCGCATCAAGTCTCCGTGATGTTCCACGGTGCGCCCTACCATTCTGAAAAAAGTGCGGAAAACACGCTTGCAATCAGTATTTTCCGTCAGGGTACGGTACAAACGTACAGCCATAACACTCTCCCGATTTACCGCATTCGCGTAAATTCTTCTTTTCATCCATACCTCGTTAACAAACTGAAGTCTAGCAACGTACTTCCGCCGCGGCAATCAATGAAGGTATTGGATCAGGTGCGGGAAAGGATTCGGTATTTGCACTACAGCTTGCGAACCGAGGAGGCATATCTATATTGGACGCGCTATTTCATTCGTTGGTCGCAGATGCGTCACCCGCGCGAGATGGGGGCGGATGAGGTTCGCGAATTCCTGACATATCTGGCAACCAGGCGAAAGGCCTCGGCGTCCACGCATCGCGTTGCGTTGTCGGCGCTGCTGTTTCTCTATCAAAAGGTGCTTTGTGTTGATTTGCCGTGGCTGGACAACCTCGCTCGCCCTTCGGTGCCACGACGATTGCCGGTGGTGCTGTCGCGCGAGGAAGTCGCGCGCGTCCTGGCGTTGATCGCCGGCGACCATTCAGTGCTGGCGCGGCTGCTGTATGGCACGGGCATGCGCATTTCCGAGGCGCTGCAACTCCGCGTGAAGGATGTCGATTTCGATCATCAGGCGATTGTCATTCGCGAAGACAAGGGCTTCAAGGACCGGGTCGTAATGCTTCCACAGGTGCTGATTGAACCGCTGAAGCTGCAGATGGCCGATGCGCGCGCGCTGTGGTCACAGGATATGGCGTGTGGAAAGGCGGGCGTATTCATGCCTTATGCACTGGATAGAAAATACCCGAAAGCGGGTGCGAGCTGGAGCTGGTTCTGGGTATTTCCGCAGGCAACTCTTTCGCGTGACCCGCGCTCAGGGTTGATTCGTCGTCACCACCTGTTTGATCAGACGTTTCAGCGTGCATTTAAAAGGGCGGTGCAGCAGGCCGGCATCTTCAAGCCGGCCACGCCACACACACTGCGGCATTCGTTTGCGACGCACCTGTTGCAATCCGGGTATGACATCCGCAGCGTTCAGGAACTCTTGGGTCATGCGGATGTGAAGACCACCATGATCTATACCCATGTCCTCAAGGTCGCGGGGCGCGGCGTGATCAGCCCGCTGGATCGCATGTAGTCAAACGATGGAAGTGCGTGCCCGCCGGATCGGTTGCATGGCACACGGCAACGGAGATGCAAGCACCGGTGCGGTCTCTGGCGGCATTGTGGCTGGCAAGGCGCGCCAGTGCTTGCGTTTCGTGCGCAAAAAACGTGAATGCGCCGGGCAGGGCGGCATGCACCGTGGATTGTCCGTCGCTCACCGTGTCAATTCCGCCAACGCCCCCAGAAGGCGCCCCACATCCCGGTCATTCACGTGCAGATGCGGCGCGAACCTGAGTGAATGGCCGCGTTGGCTGATGTAGATATTCCGCTTCGCCAGTTCGGCGACAAAATTCACCGTCGAGCCCGCGGGCAACTCGGCGCCAAACATATGCGGGCATCGCTGGGAATCAGCCGGCAATCGAAACCCGAGTTGCTCGAGTTGCGCGCCGATCCGTGAATGCGTCATCGCCAGTGCCGCCGCGATGTTCGCGACGCCCCACGCCTGGATTTGTTCGAGTGCGGCGATGGCGCCCGGCAGGAGGGTGGGCGTGCATTTTTCGCCGACGTCGAAGCGGCGCGCGCCGGGCAGGTAGGTGTCGGAATAGCGGACCAGCGCGGCGAAGTCTTCGGCGTTGTCGCGCGCGAGCCAGGTCTCTTCCAGCGGACGCGCGTCGCGCCAGCGCTCGGCGACGTACAGCAAACCGACGCCATAAGGAAAGAGCAGCCACTTGTAGCCGGCGGCCACCAGGAAGTCCGGCGCGATCTCAGTGAGTGCCAGCGGCATGGCGCCCAGTGCCTGGGTCGCATCCACCACCAGCACGGCACCGGTCTCGCGGCAGGCTTGGCCGATGGGCCGCAAATCGATACGCGCCCCGTTGGTCCAGTGGCAGGGTGAGACGGCCACCACCTTGACGCGTCCGCCGATCCGGTCGAGGATCGCCTGCGTCCAGTGGCCGTCATCGGGCGTGGCAACGGTGACCAGCGTCGCGCCGGTCGCGCGCGCGATCCGTCTCCACGGCAACACGTTGCTGGGAAACTCTTCCGCGATGATGAGGAGCTGATCGCCGGTGTGCAAATGCGGTTCGATCGCGCGTGCCGCCGTGGCGAGGCCATAGCTCGCCGCGGGAATGACGGCATAGCCGTCGGCGTCGCCGCCGAAGATCGCCGCGGCGAGGCCGCGCAGCGTTTCCGCGTCCTCGAAGAAGTCTTTCGGCGTGCGATTCCACGGCTGGCTCTTGGCCTGCACGCCGGCCAGCAGCCGGCGCCGCGATTCATTCAGTTGCGGCGAGTTGGCGGCGCAGTTGAAGTAGGCGATGTCGTCGGGGATGTCGAACAGGTGGCGCTGGGAGGGCAGCGTGCTCATGCGCTGTCGCCCGGTGTTGTCGGCGAGTCCGGCGCCTTGGGGACGAGCTGCGCGGGGTCGTAGAAAAATGTCTCCTCGGCTACCCGTTCGCCTTCCCAGCGCTGGCAGGCCAGCTCCTCCATGCGCGTGACGCTGCCGTCCCGCCACTCGAAGCGGAAGATCCAGCGAATCGCCACGTGATCTCCATTCACGAATACCGGGCGCACGCAGGTCGAGTTCACGGCCTTCGCGTTGGCCAATACCCGGCGTTCGTTGGCGATGTGGGCGTCGCGCCCGACGCGTGGCGCGGACTGGTTTTCCCGCATGGTGGCATCGGCCGTGTAGAACTCCTCAAGTGCCTCGGCGTGCGCGTTCTGCTCGACCCGCGCGATGAATCTCTCCAGTGTGTCAAGGGTGGGCATGGATTTCCGATCGAATGTGATGGATTACGGATGCTGCGCGTGATTGCCGCGTCGGCCCGGGCGGCGGGCGATCGCAAAATGGACTGTGTCGCGATCGTCGAGTTGTCGGGCAGGTGGCGCGCCTCGCCGATCATTCGCAGGCCCCATTCACCCAGGTACTTTCCGCTCACCGCGGCAATGCCGCCCGGCAGCGTGGTGGCGAGGTAGGTATGCGAGAAGCCGTGCGGCGCGCCATCGTGCGTGACGATGAAGATCAGCGGCTGCATGTCCATGACGATCTGCGCCCAGCCGGACACCATCAGTGAAAAACCGCCCTGCAGTATCGCCTTGACGATCAGGCCGGGACCCATGTGCAGCGGAGTGAGGGGCATATCAATGGCCTCGCCAGGACGGATGCGGTTGCTGGCGGCATTTTAGCCGGAGAGGCGCGCCGGTGCTGGGGTTTGCGATGCAGGCTAGCGATGCACGCGATCGTCCGCATGGATTTCTTGCGCGAGCAGTACCCGTCTGCGCGCCATGCTCAGCCCGTCAAGCGCATGCCGGTAAGACCATTCCACCAGTTCCTTCAGGTACGCCGCGGGAAAGTTGCTCACGTCGACGATGGTGATCCAGTGATAACGGCCACGGTAGCGCGCCGGCTTCACGCCCGCGACACCGGTGAGCTTGACGAAGCGGTCCGGTGATACCTTGGTGCTGAAGCGCCATCGCTCGGGCTCGCTGGTCTTGAAGTAGGCGAAGGTCTTCTTGTCCAGCGCGTAGACGAGGATGTTGTACGGATCGGGCCACAGTTGCTCGCGGGCGTCCGGGAGGGTGCGGCAGAATTTCTTGAGTTGTTGGCTGTTCATGGTGAGTGCTGGTGAAGGAATTCTAGTGGAACTCGTGGCTGCGAAAATCCAGCTCACCCAGCATGGCCGTCTGGTCGATGAGCCTGCCGGCGATCAGGTGCACCACCTCGCCCTGCCGCTCGACGCGCCCGGCCACGCACAGCAGGCGCGCGAGGATCAGTGGGTTGCGTTGGCGCGCGGCCACGTGCGACCACACCACCACGTTCACGTAGCCGGTCTCATCTTCGAGCGTGACGAAGGTGGTGCCCTTGGCGGTGCCGGGGCGCTGGCGGCAGGTCACCAGGCCGGTGGTGCGGAGCAGCTGGCCATGGCGGGCATTCTTGACTTCCTCGGCGCTGCGGATGCGTTGTGCGGTGAGGGCGGGGCGCAGCAGCGCCAGCGGATGGCGGCGCAGGCTCAGTCCCAGGCTGCGGTAGTCGGCGACGATGTCGTCGGCCTCGCTGGGGGGGATGAGGCTGGCGATGGTCGGGTCGGCGGGGGCGGTGAAGAGCCGGGTATCGCGCTCGAGGCCGAGTGCTTCCCAGAGCGAATCGCGGCGGTGGCCGATGAGGGTGCGGAAGGCGTCGGCGGCGGCGAGGGCTTCGATGTCCTGCTGTGAGAGTGCCGCGCGGCGCTGCAGGTCGGCGATGTCGAGGAAAGGAGATTGGGTGCGGGCCGATACGATGCGTTCGGCAGCGTCTTTGCCGAGTTGGGCGACCATGCGCAGGCCCAGGCGGAGTCGGGGGTTGGATTTGGTTTGGCTGCGATTCTCCTCGCTCCCAGTACGAATAATGCATGAACACGAAATATCGTCATTCCAGCGAATGCTGGAATCCAGTCCGTCGTTTACCAATGAAACGATGGACTGGGTCCCAGCTTCGCTGCCACGGAAAGCCCTGCATGGCTTTCCGGTTCGTCGGGCGTGTCCCATGGGCCACGAATTCCCCGTCTCACCCTTCGCTGGGACGACGTGACTAAAAAATGTGCTATCTGCTGATTGTCCGACTAATGGTGAATGTTCAAGCGTGCAATCGAAATCACTCACCATCACATCCACCGGCAACACCGTCACCCCGTGCCGCTGCACATCCTGCACCAGTTGCGAGGGCGAATAGAATCCCAGCGGCTGCGAATTGAGCATGCCGCAGGTGAAGGCCGCCGGGTGATGGCACTTCAGCCAGCAGGAGATATAGACCAGCAGCGCGAAGCTGGCGGCGTGCGATTCGGGGAAGCCGTATTCGCCGAAGCCCTGCATCTGCTTGTACAGCCGCTCGGCGAATTCTTCGTCGTAGCCGCGCTCGCGCATGCCGCCCACCAGCTTGTCGCGGAATTTCTCCAGGCCGCCCTTGCGTTTCCACGCGGCCATGGCGCGGCGCAACTGGTCGGCTTCACCTGCCGTGAATCCGGCCGCCACCATCGCCAGTTGCATCACCTGTTCCTGGAAAATCGGCACGCCCAGCGTGCGCGATAGCACCGCTTCCACGGCTTTGCTCGGATAGATCACGGGCTCCTCGCCGGTGCGGCGCTTGAGATACGGGTGCACCATGCCGCCCTGGATCGGACCGGGGCGCACGATGGCGACTTCGATGACCAGATCGTAAAAGCATTTGGGTTTCAGCCGCGGCAGCATGCTCATCTGCGCGCGCGATTCGATCTGGAATACGCCGAGGGTGTCGGCGTGCTGGATCATTTCATAGGTGGCGGGATCTTCGCGCGGAACATCCTGCATGGTCATCGGCTGGCCGCTCCATTGTCCGATGAGATCGAGCGTCTTGCGGATCGCGGTCAGCATGCCCAGCGCCAGCACGTCCACCTTCAACAGCCCCAGCGCATCGAGGTCGTCCTTGTCCCACTGGATCACGGTGCGCTCGGGCATGGCGGCGTTCTCGATCGGCACCAGCCGGGTGAGCTTGTCGCGCGCGATGACGAAGCCGCCGGAGTGCTGCGAGAGGTGGCGCGGAAAGCCGATTAGCGCTTCGGTGAGTTTCATCAGCGTCCGCATGCGCGGCGCTTCGGGATCGAAGCCGGCTTCGATCAGGCGCTCGGGCGCGATGCTGCGGCCATCCCACCAGGCGATGGTCTTCGACAGCGCATCGACCTGCGAGAGCGTGAGCCCCAGCGCCTTGCCGACATCGCGGATCGCGCCCTTGGGCCGGTAGGTGGAGACGGCGGCGGTGAGCGCGGTGCGGTCGCGGCCGTATTTGGTATAGAGGTACTGCATCACTTCTTCACGGCGTTCGTGTTCGAAATCGACATCGATATCCGGCGGCTCGTTGCGCTCGCGCGAGATGAAGCGCTCGAACAGCACCTGCATGTGTTCGGGGTCCACCTCGGTGATGCCGAGGCAATAGCACACCGCGGAATTGGCCGCCGATCCGCGCCCCTGGCAGAGGATGTGCTTCTCGCGCGCGAAACGGACCAGGTCATAGATGGTCAGGAAGTAGGCTTCGTAATGGAGATCGGAAATGATCGCGAGCTCGTGTTCGACAATGGCGCGCACCTTGTCCGGCATGCCCTGCGGGTAGCGCCGCGCGCCACACTCATCGGTAAGCCTGCGCAGATAGGCGGCCGGCGTTTCATCGACGGGGATGACTTCACGCGGATATTCGTAGCGCAGTTCGTCGAGCGAGAACTTGCATTGCGCGGCGATGACGAGGGTCTGCGTGATCATCGCGGCCGAATAGCGGCGCGCCAGATGGGCGATCGGCTTCAGGTAGTTCTCCGCGTGGGCGTTGAGCGCGGTGCCCAGCTCGGCGACCGGTTGCTTGAGCCGCACCGCGGTGAGCACATCCTGCAGCGGCTTGTCCTCGCGGCAGGCGAACAGGATGCGGTCGCAGGCGGTGAGCGGCAGGCGGCAGGCGGCGGCCAGCGCTTCCAGGGCGGCCAATTGGCCTGCGTCGTCGGGCCCGTAATCGAGCGCGGCGCCCAGCCAGCAGTGGCCTGGGAAGTGTTTGGCAATCGCGTCGATATTTGTCCGGACATCGGATTGCAGCGGGTGCGTGACGAGGATCGCGATGCAGTCGGTGATGTGCGCGAGGTCGTCGGCGAATAGCTGGTATTCCCCCTTGGGTGAACGCGAGCGCGCCAGCGTGATGAGCTCGGACAAGTCGCCGTAACCGTTGCGGCTTTTGGCGAGCAGGATCAGCCGGTCGATGGCGGGCGCATCGTGCACGGCAAATTCGGCGCCGATGATGAGCTTGATCGGCTGGCCCCTGGCCTCGGTGTGCGCCCGCACCACGCCAGAGACCGAGCATTCGTCGGTGATGGCCATCGCCGTGTACCCCAGTTCCGCCGCGCGCGCGACCAGATGCTCCGCATGCGAAGCGCAGCGCAGGAAGCTGAAGTTGGAGAGGCAGTGGAGGAGGGAGCAGGAGAGTTTCATGGGGTTAATTGGGTGGGGCAGGGACTTATTGTTGCCACCGAACTGCTCCCTCGCTTCGCTCTCCCCCTCAGTCCCCTTTTTGCAAAGAGGGAAGTGCTCCGCATTGGGCGTCAGCTCATGCCAGGCACTCCTCCTTTTATAAAGGGAGGCGGGAGGGATTTACGTGGGCTCCTCCCTTTTTAAAGGGAGGTTGGGAGGGATTTTCGCTGGTCAACAATTCGATATATCTCCTCAAGCACCTGAACCGTTTCTTTAATCACCTGCAGGTTGTCGAAGCGCACCACCTCAAGCCCTTGCGACAAAAGAAATGCACTCCGACGCGAATCGCCTTCAATTCCCGCCGGCTCAACATGTTGTCCGCCATCCACTTCCATGACGAGGCGAATGGCCGGCGCATAGAAATCGACGATGTATGGGCCGATGGGTCGCTGGCGGTAGAACGTGATGCCAAGGATTTGCTTTCGTCGCAGGTGAAACCAGAGCAACTGTCAGCGTCGGTCATGCTGGTGCGCAAGGACCGGGCTTTTTGTTTGAGGTCGGGGCAGTAGTGCAGGGGCATGGCATAGCTCCTTAGTATTGTTTTTGCGATATTGTTGACCACCGAACTGCCCCCTCGCTTCGCTCTCCCCCTCAGTCTCCCTTTTTCAAAGGGAGGAGTGCCCAGTTTTGGCTCGTGCCTTTCAGTGACAACCCTCCCTTTTTAAAGGGAGGGTTGAGAGGGGGTTTCGAGCGGCATGCCGCTCGCCCTCGAAACGGTGTCCCGATGCAGGGGGACACGCGGCCTGCAAGGTGGGAGGGATTTTCGGGGGCAAAAAAAGCACGACTCTTTTGCAAAGGTAGGGATTCGGCGCCAAAATCCCCCTACGAAAAATACCCATGCAAATACCACTTTTTTTCCAACCGGTAATCACGAAAAATCCAGCAAATCTCCTGCTGCGGATTCTTTGCCACGAAATAATCGCGCGCCACCGGGCGGCCGTCCCACCAGCCGGTCTCGATGCGCTCCGGGCCGGCCAGCAGCGAGAGCGCGCCGTGGTGTTGCGGGGCGCCGTCGATGCTGACCAGCGCGCGCGGTTCGGTCAGCAGCCATAGCGGGCGCGGTTTGTCGGCGGTGGCCAGCGGGGTGCATGCGGTTTTCGGGCGGTCGATATCAGGCCGCCATGCATATTCCGGCCGGTGGTCGCTGTGTTCCCTGATGCCGAAGACGCGCTTGTTCCCCAGCCGTGAAGCCACGCGCTCGAGCAGCGCCTGCCATTTTTCCTGGCGGACATCCGGCGTCGGCAGCCAGCTTTCGGTCTGCTCCTGGTACGCCACCAGGCTCGGCGCGGAAAGTTTCAGCGCCATCACCGCTTCCGGAAACGGCTGCGCGGTCAGCCGTTCGCGGATCAGCCGCAGCCATTCCCCGGCATGGCGCTGCGGGTGGCGCGAGCCGAATGCATGGCGCGTCTTCAGGGTGCGGTTGTGCTTCAGCTCGAGCACGATTTCATTTGCCGCCGCGCCGCGCGCGCGCAGGAAACCTTCCATCTGGCTGAGCAGCCGGGCGACGGGGATGAACAGGCGCTCGGCGTCGATAATGTCGAACAGCAGGTCGGTGGAGGCGGAAAAATCCTCCGGTACGCGGTGCGGCACGCGCGGGTCGGGCGCCTGGCCGAGCGCGCGGTCGAGATCGTCGATCACCCGGTCGCCGAAACGCCGGCGCAGGCCGGCGCGCGGTTGCGCGAGCAGGTCCCTCACGCGCACCAGGCCGAGCGCGGCCAGCGGCTGGACGATCTCGTGCGGCCAATCGAGGAGCGCCAGCGGAATGTCCGCCAGCCGTTCGCGCAATTGGGCAGGCTCGCGGCACATGCGGATGCCGCTCATGTAATGCGCGGCACGCGCCAGCAGGTACGCGGCCCGCGGCGTGGGCGCAATGCCGAGGGACGCAAGCAGTTCCAGCGATCGCATGCCCGCGCGGATGCGGCCGGCGAGCGGGGCGATGCCGCCGAACAGGCGCAGCGACGAGGCAATTTCCAGCGACGCCCCGGCGGGCTCCGCGCAGACCATGGGCGTGAATTGCGAGAGCCAGGTGGCGAGATCCTGCAGGGTCTCCTGTTCTTTCGCCGGTTCGCGCGGCACCACCAGCAATTGCGCGGCGCGCGCCTGCGCCGCCGCCACCGGCATCAGCGGGGTGATGCCGGCCTCGCGCGCGCAGGCGTTGGCGGCGTGCACATGCGGGCGCGAGGCCACCCCGTCGCTGATCACCAGCGGTATTTGCGGCATGTGCCCCAGCGCGCCGCGCGCATGCGATTGCAGGGACAATTCGGGCAGGTACACGGCAATCCACAACATGGCACACCATGCCTAACCGCGTTCGCGGGTGAAGGATCGTGCGCGGACGTTCGCGGATTTTTCTTCGACGGGGAATACCGTGCCGGACAAAACCCGGTCCAGCCAGCCGATCGATGACGTCTTCGCCGGGGCACGCACCACCCGCGGCTCGCGCGTGAGGCAGGCGAGCGATCGGGTAACGAGCCGAATCGACTTGCCCGCCGGCAGGCCGCGGCGCTTCAGCAACTCCAGCGTGAGCGCGCCCGAGTCTTGCGGCGTCAGGACAATGCGCGTCCCGGCGGGCGAGGGCGACTGCGCGGCCACCAGCGGGCGCATCAGCCACAGGATGCTGTTGCCGGCCATGGCAGCCTGCTGCAGCCGGCGCAGCGACAGCGGATTCACCCATGCTTCGTTCATGCGCAGCAGCACCGCGCGGCAGGCGCCGCTTTTCAGCCCCTGCTCGGCCGCCCACAGCGCCTCGTCGGTGCTTTGGGTGCGCACGATGGCCAGGTGCCGCAGGTCGATGCCGCATTGTGAAAGCGCCGGCGCGTAGGGGATCCACGCCTGGGTGTGCGGCATCACCCACATGAGATGCACGGCATCGCCGGGGCGAACGGCATTCGCCTTCGAGCCCAGTCCCTTCATCAGCAGCGAGAGTTCGCCGATGCCGGTGTGATTGCAGAGGATTTCCGTGACCCCCGGCTTCGCCCAGCCGCCCCCGGCCAGTTCACGGTCAAGCGCATCGAAGCCGCTGTGAATCTCTTCGCCGCTTCCGGCCGCCATGCCGCCCCGTCCCCAATCGCCCAGGCGGAAGACGCGCGGATGCGAGAAACTGGGCGGTGCCGCAGCAGCGGTGGATGAGGGGGATTCCATAACTGTATATTCATACAGTTTTCGGGTTTTGGCAAGCGTCGGGGGCTATGCCCGCATATAAGTCAAAAACTCCAGTATTGACGCGGTGTCTGGCGGCAAAATGGCTGGTAAGGCGCGCCGGTGCTGGAGTTTAGGCGCCCTGGTTATGGAAACTGTCGCCCCGGCCTGCGCCGGGGCGACAATGCTTTTTTTGCAGCGAGCCCTATTAGTTTCCAAACTCGGCCCGCTGCCACATTCAGTGCCACACTTCGATACACAACAGCCAAGGCACCCGCCGTACCATCTCACCTTCGTTTTTTTTGCGCCGAAAGGTCTCCATGTCTTTACGCTCCATCACGCTGTGTGCGCCGCGTCTCGCCATCATTGCCACATCCACTTTCCTGGGCCTGCCCGTTGCATGGTCGCAGACCGCGCCGTTCCTCGATGTCGCGGGACTGAGCAAAACCATCCCGGCCTGCACCGATTTCTACATGTATGCCAACGAACGCTGGCTGCTGGACACACAGATCCCGGCCGATCGCT
>JBDTSU010000091.1:0-11227 GCA_039930965.1 Betaproteobacteria bacterium | reverse complement strand
CAGGGGCCGGCGATCATCATGGCGATCTGGCCGCGGTTGAAACCACCTTCCATCTCGGCGTAACGGGCGCCCTTGGGCATGTGCCCGTCGCGAATCAGGCGATCGAGCATTGCGGCGCCTTGCACCGCGCCCGGCGTGTTGACGCCCACCACCTTCGGATTGAGTTCCCCCTGCGCGGTGCGCGCGAAAATGAAGCCGCCCGGGCCGGCCAGCATCGGCCAGGTAAAGAAGGACTTGTTGTAGTCCCAGAGAATCGCCTTCTTGCCTTGTGCCGACAGGACCTTATCGAGCGCGATCACTTCCTCGAAGCTGGCCGGCGGCGTCTTCACCAGGGCTTTGTTGTAGATGAGGCCGATCGCCTCGATCGACAGCGGGTATCCCCAGACCTGTCCCTTGTAGGTGAATGCCGACCAGGCTGATGCTTCGATCTCGTCACGGATGCGCTTCGGTGCTTTCACCGGCACGATCAGCCCCGACTTGGCCCATTCGCCGGCACGGTCGTGGGGCCAGCAAAAAATATCCGGCCCCTTGCCGGCGCCGGCGGCGGCCTGGAACTTGTCGGTGGCGCCTTCCGGATGCTGCACGACCACTTGCACGCCCGACACCCTGGTGAACGCGTCGCCCACCTTCTGCAAGCCGTTGTAGCCTTTGTCGCCGTTGATCCAGATCAGCAGCTTGAGCTTGTCCTGTGCCGGCGCGGTCCCGGCGGCACACAGCAGCGCCAGTGTCACCAGAATGCGCAGCCGCTTCATGTCGACAGAAAACATGCGCGTCTCATGCCGCGGGAATGCACGCGCGTCTCATGCCGCACGTTGCCGGTCCACAGACGCGTGGCGGCGGAAGGCGTGACCCTCCGCATCAAACAGGTAGCAGGCATCCGACGGCAACGACAGCGTCAACGGGTCGCCGTTGTTCAGGCGCATGCGGCCGTCCAGTTCGCAGGTGAGCGCCTCCTCGACCTCCGGAAACGCGCAGTACGCGTGAGTGGTGCTGCCGAGCGATTCCACAAAGGTGACGCGGGTGTCGATCGCGTTGTCCGTGCCGCCGGCGACCAGATGCTCAGGACGTACGCCGAGCGTGACCTTATCGCCAGCCTTCGCGCCGTCGACGTTCACGTCGCAGTGGATGCGTGCGCCGTTGCCGAGCTTGACGATCGCCTGCGTGGCGCTGCCCTCAACCAGTTCGGCATCGATGAAATTCATGCGCGGCGAGCCGATGAATCCGGCCACGAACAGGTTGTCCGGGTGTTCGTACAATTCGAGCGGTGAGCCCACCTGCTCGATCTTGCCTGCCGACAGCACGACGATGCGGTCGGCCAGGGTCATCGCCTCGACCTGGTCGTGGGTCACGTAGATCATCGTCGTCTTCAGGTCCTCGTGCAGCTTGGCGAACTCATAGCGCATGCGTACCCGCAGCGCGGCGTCCAGGTTGGAGAGCGGTTCATCGAACAGGAAGACTTCAGGTTTGCGGACAATAGCGCGGCCGATCGCCACCCGCTGGCGCTGGCCGCCGGACAGGTCCTTCGGTTTGCGTTGCAGCAGGTGTTCAATGTGCAGGATCTTCGCCGCGTTATTGACGGCGGTATCGATCTCGGCCTTGGGCATCTTCGCGAGTTTCAGGCCGAACGCCATGTTGTCGTACAGGTTCATGTGCGGATACAGCGCGTAAGACTGGAACACCATGGCGATCCCGCGCTCGGCCGGCGGAACATCATTGACCGGCTGGCCGCCGATGGACAAGGTGCCGCCGGTAATATCTTCCAGTCCGGCGATGACGCGCAGCAATGTGGACTTGCCGCAACCGGAAGGCCCGACAAACACCATGAACTCGCCGTCGCGCACATCGAGATTGATGTCACGCAGCACGTGCACGTCGGCGAAGGACTTCTGCACGTTCACAAGTCGCACGTCTGCCATGAAACTCCTCCGCGGCGCCGGTATGGGCGTCCTGATGTACTCGTTATTTTGACTGCGAGCGCCAGCAAGAAACTCCGGCACGTAATAAATATACAATATTGGGCGGCGCTTTACAACGCCAACGCAGGGTTAACGTGATTTATAGACCATTAAAAAACAATGACATAACGATTTTCGGCGAAATGAAAATGTAGGATAACTACATAGACTGATCAATTTCAGGATAGAATTGCATGGTGCTTATCCGTGTGCTTCTGCCCAAAGGACGAATCGCATCGGGTCGAAAGTTGCCTTGACGTGCAGATCGGTCATGAGCGCGTTCGGCAGTCTGCTTACCGGTTGAACGCGCCTGGTGTTGTGCTGAGCGGCTTGCCGGCATGGCGACTCAATTCGCGGGTCGATGGAAGATGACGCGGCACGACGAGACAAGAAATCAACGTGCAGGGAAAAGTAAGGAAGGAACATAGTATGCCAAGTTCACTCAAGTCAAAGGTCACCGAGGCCCTACACAAGGCGCGCGGCAACGGCGCGAATCCGCTCTCTGAAGGGTTTCGCGCCGCCTGTCAGCGCGAGCTTGCACAGCGCAGCGACGCGGGCAGTGCGATCGCCGGCATGAACGCCGCGGCGATCGCCAGTCGAACGATCCTGGCCGACCGCTGGGCCCGCACACAAAGCGACGATGCGCGCCGTTCGCAAGGGCGTCGCGTTCACTACCTGTCGATGGAATTCCTGATGGGACGCGCGCTGAGCAACGCGCTGGCGGCGCTGAACCTGGACAAGGACATTGCGGTCGCGCTGGGGAAAGGTGGCTCTGGCCTCGCGCAGGTGTTGGCGAGCGAACCCGATGCGGCACTGGGCAATGGCGGCCTCGGCCGCCTGGCGGCGTGTTTCCTGGATTCATTTGCGACGCTCGGCCTGCCGTCGTTTGGCTACGGCCTGCGTTACGAGAACGGCATGTTTGCGCAACGCATTCAGGATGGCCGCCAGATCGAAGTACCGGACGAATGGCTCGCGCGCGGCAATCCGTGGGAGCAAGAACGCAGCGAGTTGCGATTTCCGGTCGGGTTCGGCGGGGTCGTCAGCAGCGAAGGCGGTGTCCGCCGCTGGAGTCCGTCGGAGCAGATCGTCGCGCAGGCATTCGATTTCGTCGTGCCGGGTCACCACACCGAGCGGGTATCGACACTACGGCAGTGGAAGGCACAAGCGCTCAGGCCAATCGATTTTGCGGCGTTCTGCCGCGGCGAGCATGCCGCCAGTGCGGCGCACCGCCAGGCGGCCGACGCCCTCAACTGGGTGCTCTACCCGGACGACAGCACGCGTGCCGGTCGCGAATTGCGCCTGCGCCAGGAGTACTTCTTGGTGAGCGCCTCCCTGCAGGACATGCTCGCCCGGCATCTTCGTGAACACGCCGACGTGCAATCATTCGGCAAATGGAATGCCGTGCATTTGAACGACACCCATCCGGCGCTGGCCCCCGCGGAACTGATGCGGTTGTTGCTCGATGAGTTCGGCCTTGGCTGGGAAGACGCCTGGCGCGTGACCGGCCAGGCGGTGAGCTACACCAACCATACCCTCATGCCCGAGGCACTTGAGACCTGGCCGGTGCAGATGTTCCAGAGCCTGCTGCCCCGCCACCTGGAGATCATTTATGAGATCAACCGGCGCTTTTTGGATGACGTGCGCGCACGCTTCCCGGGCGACGCGGGCATCATCGAGCGCGTGTCGCTGATCGACGAGACCGGTGAACGCCGCGTGCGCATGGCCGCGCTGGCGATCGTCGCGTCGCGCAAGGTCAACGGCGTCTCCGCGCTCCACTCGGAGCTGATGGTAAAGACCATCTTTGCCGACTATGCGGCCATCTGGCCCGACCGCTTCCTGAACGTGACCAACGGCGTCACGCCGCGCCGCTGGCTGGAACAGGCGAACCCCGACCTGTCGGCATTGCTCGACCGGCATATCGGCGACGAGTGGCGTGCCGATCTGGGCAAGCTGGGCACCTTGACGCCCAAGGCCGGGCAAAAGCGCATCGGCCAGGAATTCCTGAAAACCAAGCTGGCCAACAAGATACGGCTTGCCGATCACATACGCGAGGAACTCGGCATCATCGTCGATCCGGCGAGCCTGTTCGACGTGCAGATCAAGCGCATACATGAATACAAACGGCAGTTGCTGAATGTGCTGCATGTGGTCGCGCGCTACCAGGCCATCCTCGCCGCGCCGACTGCCGACTGGACGCCGCGCACGGTGATCTTTGCCGGCAAGGCCGCGTCCGCCTATCACGCGGCAAAACTCATCATCCAGCTCATCCACGATGTGGCGAGAGTGGTCAACAGCGATCCGCGCATCGGCGACCGGCTCAAAGTCGTGTTCCTGCCGAATTACAGCGTGTCCCTGGCGGAACGCATCATTCCCGCGGCCGATCTTTCCGAGCAGATTTCCACTGCCGGTACCGAGGCCTCGGGCACCGGCAACATGAAATTCGCGTTGAACGGCGCGTTGACCATCGGTACCTGGGACGGCGCCAATATCGAAATGGCGCAGGCGATGGGCGAGGACAACATGTTCGTCTTCGGGCTGCGCACCGACACCGTCGCCCGCATGAAAGCGCTGGGCTACGACCCGCGTCTCTTCGTTGAGCAAAACATGCAACTGCGGCGGGTCATCGACGCCATCGCGACCGGCGAATTTTCTCCCGCAGACCCGCTGCGATATCGGGCACTGACCGATAACCTGTTGAATCGCGATACCTACATGCTCATGGCCGATTTTGCCGATTACGTGGCGACCCAGTCGCGGGTGGACGCGCTGTTTTCAACACCCGATGCCTGGTCGGCCTGCGCATTGCGCAACGTGGCCGCCATGGGGTGGTTCTCGACCGACCGGACGATCCGGGAATACGTGCAAAATGTCTGGGATGTCCCACAGTCGCCCTGAGTCATACTGGCGCTGAACGCTGGAGAGAGGCTGCCGCACGTGCTGTCAGATGCCGACGTCACCGCCCTCGTGGCGGCCACACATGCCGATCCATTCGCCGTGCTGGGCATGCATGCCGATGCGGCGGATGTGCTCTGGGTGCGCGCGCTGTTGCCGGACGCCATCACCGTGACGGTCCATGACGCGGGCACCGGCCGCCGGGTGGGGGCGATGGGTCTGCGCCATCCCGGCGGCCTGTTTGAAGGAGTCATGCCGCGCCGGCGAAAGCCCTTCGACTATCGCCTTCATGTGCAATGGGCATCCGGAGACAGCGGTGTGTATGCCGATACCTATGCATTCGGCCCGCAGATTGGTGAACAGGACTTGTACTTCCTCGGTGAAGGCAGTCATTTGCGGCCCTTTGAAGTGCTCGGTGCGCATGCGCGGACGGTGACACAGGCGAATCACGCCGTTGACGGTGTGCGCTTTGCGGTGTGGGCCCCCAACGCGCGCCGGGCGAGCGTGGTCGGTGATTTCAACAACTGGGATGGGCGCCGCCATCCCATGCGCCGATGCGGGCCGGGCGGATCTTGCGGCATCTGGGAATTGTTCGTGCCCCACGCGGCGCTCGGCGATCGATACAAGTTCGAAATTGTCTCCAGTCAGGGAGAACTGTTGCCGCTGAAGGCCGATCCGTACGCGCGGGCGGCCGAGTTGCGCCCGGACACGGCCAGTATTGTCGCGGATCTTCCCGCGCGCCAGGCGTTGCCGCCTGAACGCGCGGCCGCCAATGGCCGCACCGCGCCGGTGTCGATCTACGAAGTGCATCCCGGTTCCTGGAAGCGAAGCCCGCATGGTTTTGCCACCTGGGACGAACTGGCGGATTCGTTGCCGGCCTATGTAGCGGACCTTGGCTTCACGCACATCGAGCTGCTGCCGGTCAGCGAGCATCCCTTCGACGGCTCATGGGGCTACCAGGCGCTCGGCCTGTACGCCCCGACCGCCCGGTTTGGCACGCCCGAGGGGTTTGCGCGCTTCGTCGCGGCCTGCCGCGAACGCGGCGTCGGCATCCTGCTGGATTGGGTGCCGGCGCATTTTCCCAGCGACGCGCACGGCCTCGCGCAATTCGACGGCACCGCGCTCTACGAGTATGCCGACCCGCGCGAGGGCTTTCATCGCGACTGGAACACGCTGATCTACAACTTCGGTCGCAACGAGGTATGCAACTTCCTTGTCGGCAGTGCGCTGTACTGGACCGAGCGTTTCGCCGTCGATGGCCTGCGCGTGGATGCGGTCGCCTCAATGCTCTACCGTGATTACAGCCGGCCCGCGGGTGAATGGGTGCCGAATGTCCATGGCGGCCGGGAAAATCTCGAGGCCATTTCCCTCCTCAAGCGCGTCAATGAAGTGGTGGGCAGCGAGTCTCCCGGTGCCATCATGGTGGCCGAGGAATCGACCGCGTTTCCTGGCGTGTCCGCGCCGACCTATGCCGGCGGCCTGGGATTTCACTACAAGTGGAACATGGGCTGGATGAACGACACCCTGCGCTACATGCAGGAAGACCCGGTGCATCGCCGCTGGCACCACGACAAGATGACCTTCGGACTGGTGTACGCGTTCAGCGAGAATTTTGTGCTGCCGCTGTCGCACGACGAAGTAGTTCACGGCAAGGGCTCGCTGTTGTCCAAGATGCCGGGTGACGACTGGCAGCGATTCGCCAACCTGCGCGCCTATTACGGCTTCATGTGGGGTCATCCGGGAAAGAAACTGCTGTTCATGGGGCAGGAGTTCGCGCAGTCCACCGAGTGGAATCATGAGGCCGGCTTGCCATGGGCGTTGCTCGACGACGCGCCTCATGCCGGCATCCAGCGGCTGGTGGGTGACCTGAACCGGTTGTATCGAAATCATCCTGCCTTGCACCGGCTCGATGCCGAGGCGCGCGGTTTTGAGTGGCTGGTGTCGCAGGACGCCGCGCAATCGGTGTTGGCGTGGCTGCGGCGCGATGATGAAGGCGCAATGATGCTGGTGGTGTGCAATTTCACGCCGGTTCCGCGCGAGGGATATCGCGTAGGTGTACCGGAAGGTGCGGCCAATTGGGTAACGCTGCTGAATACCGATTCCGCGCAATATGGGGGCAGCAATCTCGGCAGCGTGTCGGCGGTCACCAAATCGATTCCTGCGCAGGGCCATGTCCAGTCGCTGGCGCTGATGCTGCCTCCGTTGGCGACGTTGTTCCTGGCGCCGGGTTGAGGTCATTCAAATGATTCGGCAATCAGACGTGCGGCAAATTCGCCGCTTCGTCGTCCCCGCGAAGGCAGGGATCCAGAGGCGTGCGTCGATGAGTCGCAGGGTCAGCTCCCACGACGGGTTGCCTTGCATGGCAACCCGGTTTAGCGGGCGCGACGCAATGCATCGCGAAACCCCCGGCTTACCCATTGCGGGGACGACGGCACTTCCCAAATCATGACGACGAAAAGTTTCCTACCCGAATTGATTCACGAGGGCCGCCACGAGCCGATGGGTTCGCTGGCGCGCGACGGCGGCGTGAATTTCGCCGTGTTCTCGCAGCATGCGCAGAGGATTGAACTCTGCGTGTTCGATACCGGCGGCGCACGCGAATTGCGCCGCTATTCGCTGCATGGACCGCACGACGGCATATTCCACGGTTTCCTGCCGGGAGTCGGCGCCGGACTGGTGTACGGGCTGCGCGCGCATGGCGCGTACGTGCCGGAAGCCGGCCATCGCTTCAATGCGGCCAAGCTGTTGCTCGATCCCTGCGCGCGCGAGATCGTCGGCCACTTTGGCTGGCGTGCCGAACATCACGGCTACGAACTCGGCCACCCCGAGGGGCCGCGATCGTTCGATGCCCGCGACAACGCCGCCCACGCGCTCAAGGCGCGGGTGGCGGCGCCCGCCGGCCCCGCGCCGGGATGGCTGAACGCACCGCGGCACGCGTCCGCCGAGATCGTGCTCTATGAGGTGCATGTCAAGGGATTCTCGATGACCCGCGCCGACATTCCGGCGCCGCTTCGCGGTACCTACGCGGCGCTCGCGCATCCCGCGTCAATCGCGTATTTCAAGGCGCTGGGCGTGACCACGCTGTCGTTGCTGCCGGTGCAATACAGCATCAGTGAAGCGTCGGTGGTGGATCGCGGCATGCACAATTACTGGAGCTACAACACGCTGGGATTTTTCTGTCCGGACCCGCGTTTCGCGGTGGCGCGCGATGACCCGGCGGCAGTGACGGCGGAGTTCCGGCAAATGGTCGAGGTGCTGCACGCGCACGGGCTCGAAGTGGTGCTGGACGTGGTGTACAACCACACGCCGGAGGGCAACGAATTTGGCCCGACACTGAGTTTTCGCGGGCTGGACAATGCCAGCTGGTACCGGCTGGTCAACGACGATCGCAGCCGCAACGAGAACCTGACCGGCTGCGGAAATACGCTTAACGTCGAACATCCGCGCATCACCCAGTTCGTGCTTGATTCGCTGCGCTACTGGGTGCAGGAAATGGGTGTCGACGGATTTCGCTTTGACCTGGCGCCGGTGCTGGGCAGGCGCCATCACGGCTTCGACCCGTGCGCGGCTTTTTTTGTCGCGCTCCAGCAGGACCCGATTCTCGCGCGCGTGCACCTGATCGCCGAGCCCTGGGACGCCGGCTACGACGGCTATCAGCTTGGCCGGTTTCCCGGCCGCTTCATCGAGTGGAACGACAAGTTCCGCGATGCGGTTCGCGGCTACTGGCTGCAGACCGGCGTGTCACGTGGCGAGCTGGCCCGGCGATTTACCGCGTCCAGCGATTTGTTTCACCATGGCCAGCGCCGTCCCACTGCATCGGTGAATTTCATTTCGGTGCACGACGGCTTCACGCTCGCCGATGTGGTGAGCTACAGCCGCAAACACAATGACGCCAACGGCGAAGGCAATCGCGATGGACGCGACAACGAACTGTGCGCGAATTTTGGCGCCGAGGGTCCGACGGCCGACGCCGGCATCAACCAGACGCGGCAACGGGTGCGGCGCGCCATGGCGGCGACCCTGCTGCTCGCGCAGGGAACGCCGATGTGGTGCGCAGGCGACGAGATCGGCAACAGCCAGCAGGGCAATAACAATGCCTATTGCCAGGACAATGCCACGGGCTGGCTCGACTGGGCGTCCGCGGACGCGGGTTTCCGCGCATTCGTCGCCGAGGTCATCGCCCTGCGCCGGGCAAACACGCTGTTGCGCCACGACCGGTGGTTCGTCGCGCAAGCTGCGAAAGCGGGCGACGCGACCGTGACGTGGGTCACGCCGCTCGGCCATGAAATGCAAACAAACGATTGGCACGACAATGGCAACCATGCGTTAGGTTGCTGTTTGACCGCCGCGGTCGATGCCACGGGAGACGTGGGCGAGGCGGGCGAGTCGCTGATGATCTGCCTGAATCCGGAGCCGCATGCGATCTCGTTCACGCTACCATCCGGCCGATGGCAGATCGCACTGGACAGCAGCGGCGTGCTTGACCGCGACACCGCCAATGCGCCCTCCGCGCCCTTATCCATGCCGGCGCGCGCGGTCGTTGTCCTGCGCGCGCCAGCGTCCTCATCGTCAACCTGAAAGTATCCGTATGGCCATCCTTCATGAACGCAGCGCCGGCATCCTGCTGCACATCACGTCGTTGCCGGGCCCGCACGGCATGGGCGACTTCGGGCCCGAGGCCCGTCACTTTGTCGACTGGCTGGCCGCGGCCGGCCAGAAGATCTGGCAGTTGCTGCCGACGACACCGATCGGGCCGGCGAACTCTCCCTATCAGGGCGTCTCCGCATTTGCCGGCAGCCAGTGGATGGTCGCGCTCGAGCCGCTGGTCGATCGCGGCTGGCTGGCCGCGCCCGCGTTGCCCGATGGCGGTTTCCCGGCGCGGCAGGTGGACTTCGGCCGCGTGCTGGCCTGGCGCGAAGCGCAACTGCGCGCGGCGGCGGCGGGGTTCTTCGCCCGTGCCACGCCGGCCGATCGCGAGGTCTTCGCCACCTGGTGCGCGAGCGAGGCCGACTGGCTCGACGACTACGTGCTGTTCATGGCGATCCGCTCGCCGCTCAAGGGGCAGCCGTGGTGGGAATGGCCCGTGCCCCTGGCGCGCCGGGAGCCGGCCGCGCTGCGGGCCGCGCGCGCCGAACACGCCCAGGAGATCGCCTTCTGGCAATTCGTGCAGTGGTGTTTCGATACCCAGGCCGGTGCGCTCAAGGCCTATGCCCACCAGCGTGGCGTGGCCATCATGGGCGACTTGCCCATCTTTGTCGCGCACGACAGCGCCGACTGCTGGGCGCGGCCGGATCTCTACTTCCTCGATGATCATTTCCAGACCACCGTGGTGGCCGGCGTACCGCCCGATTCGATGGGGCCGCTGGGGCAGCGCTGGGGAAATCCGCTGTATCGCTGGGAGCGCATGGCCGAGGAGGGATTCAGCTGGTGGATCGCGCGCGTGCGCCACGCGCTGGTGCAGTCCGATGTGATTCGTATCGACCACTTTCGCGGTTTTGCCGGCTACTATGAAATCCCGGGGAGCAGCCCCGATGCGACCGTCGGCCGCTGGTTGCCCGCTCCCGGCAAGGCCTTGTTCGCGGCCATCGAGCGCGCGTTGGGCAAGCTGCCCATCGTCGCCGAGGACCTGGGTTCAATCACGCCCGATGTGATCGAATTGCGAGACGGCTGCGGACTACCGGGCATGCGCATCCTGCAGTTCGGTTTCGGCGGCGACGGCAGCCATGAATTCCTGCCGCATAACTACGTGCCCAACACCGTCGTCTATTCCGGGACCCACGACAACGATACCGCGCGCGGCTGGTGGGACCACGCCAATCCGCGTGAGCGCGCCTTCGCCGGCAGCTATCTCGTCGCCGATGCGGATAACGTCCACTGGGCGATGATTCGCGCCGCCTGCAACTCGGTGGCCAATATGGCCGTCTTTCCGCTGCAGGACGTGCTCGGCCTCGACAGCAGCCACCGCATGAACACACCCGGCACGTGCGACGGAAACTGGGCGTGGCGTTTTGAGTGGAGCATGGTCGGCGGCGAAGCGGGACGGGTGCTGGGTGTGATCACGGCGGCCAGCGGCCGCGGTCAATTTGAGTTGCTGGAGCTGTCATAGCGTGACAGTCGCGGAGGTCGCGATCAAAACAAAGCGCCCCGACGGTTGGAGAGGGTCGTTCGATCCGGGAAAATGAATTGACTGGCGTCAAATTCGTGCTCAACGATCAAGGTATGCAGGTTAGGCCTCAGCGTCGCGGTGGAATCACGCGGCTTGCATTGAAAAGTCAACCTTCACCGCATCAAACGGAAATTTGATTCCGCCACTGCTCTTGAACAGGCTAGCCTGCATATTTCATGGGTCGGCCCCTTTTCGTTACCATTTTCACTCTTGG
>JBDTSU010000090.1:0-11439 GCA_039930965.1 Betaproteobacteria bacterium | reverse complement strand
GCTCGGGAGTCGGTGCAAACATCGAATTTGCGAGACTGCCGTTCATGCCGGGCGTCGTGGAACTGGTCCGGCAAGGCTTCGTCACCGGCGCATCGGGAAGGAACTGGTCAGGTTATGGCACCGACGTCCGTCTTTCAGCGCAGCATGGCGATGTCGAACGAAATCTGCTCGCCGACCCGCAGACTTCAGGCGGCCTGCTCGTCGCCTGCGATCCGGCGGCGGCAGATCAGGTGCTGGCAATTTTTGCGGCAGAAGGGTTTTCCGAGGCAATGGTCATTGGCGAAGTGATCGCCGGCGAAGCCAGGATCGCTGTTGCCTGAATGACATAACCCCAGCACTGACGCGCCCTTTCAGCCAAAAAGTGCCGAAAAGGCGCATGGATGCTTGACTTTTAACAATGGAAAGCCCCACTTACGCACGGCACTATTGCCTGCCACAAATTCAGTCAGGAACAATGTACCCCAACGACACACGTTCATTGTGCAGGCAACGCGTCTGCCGCGAAAGGAGCCAATATGACTATCGACCCGTCCGCGTTTTCAGTCATGCCGGAATCGCGCCCGGCAAGTGCGCCGGCCAGTGAACTGCGCGATCGCTTCCTGCAGGTTCGGCAAACCACCGAGCGTCTCGCCATCCCGCTTTCGGCGGAAGATTGTGCGCTGCAATCCATGCCGGACGCGAGCCCCACCAAATGGCACCTCGCGCATACCAGCTGGTTTTTTGAGACGTTCCTGCTTGAAAAATACGCGGGTAATTTCAAACCGTTTGACCCGGCATTCCGTGTGCTTTTCAATTCCTACTACAACGGTGTGGGCGACAAGCATCCCCGTCCCGAGCGCGGGCTGATCTCGCGTCCAGACCTTGCAACCATTCTTGACTATCGCCATCACGTCACAGATCAGTTCGCGGCACTCCTGCCCCAAATGTCAGCGGACGCCGAGTTCACCTCATTGGCATGGCTCGGTTGCCACCACGAAGAGCAGCACCAGGAACTGATCCTCACGGACCTGAAACATTTATTGTCAAAGAACCCGCTGAAACCGGCCTATGAAAAACGTTGGCCGCTCACACCCATCGATGCACGCCAGCCGCGCTGGATCGCCTTCGGCGGTGGTTTGGTGGAGATTGGCCATGCGGGCTCCGCCTTTGCCTTCGACAATGAAAATCCGCGTCATCAGGTGTTCATTCAGCCGTTTGAACTTGCGTCCCACCCGGTCACCCACGGCGACTTTGCCGCGTTCATTGCCGACGGCGGATATCGCCGGCCCGAACTGTGGCTGTCAATGGGCTGGGAATGGGTGCAAACACGTCAAATCGCGTCGCCACTCTACTGGCAGCGCAGCGGTAACGCCTGGACCACATTCACCCTTCGCGGCATGATGGAAATCGACACGAACACACCGATATGCCACGTAAACTATTTCGAGGCAGACGCTTACGCGCGCTGGGCCGCTGCGCGCCTGCCGCGCGAGGCAGAATGGGAATTCGCCGCCGCCTCACTTCCCGTCACTGGTAATTTTCTCGAGGACCACGCGCTGCACCCGCTGGCATTACGGGAAGAAACTGCGGCCGGCCAACCGGCCCAGATGTTTGGCGACGTCTGGGAATGGACGCACAGCGCGTACCTGCCCTACCCGGGATACGCGGCCGCGGCGGGCGCCGTCGGCGAGTACAACGGCAAGTTCATGTGCAACCAGTTTGTCCTGCGGGGGGGGTCCTGCGCGACACCGCGATCGCACATTCGCGCCACCTACCGGAATTTCTTTCCGCCCGATGCACGCTGGCAGTTCTCGGGGTTGCGGCTCGCGCGGGATTTGGCTTGAGCGATCAGCTCGAGGAAGCGCGGCGGCTTTATGCCGCGCTCGCGCCCGCCTACGACAATGAAACGCGGTTTATCACCGGTATCCGCAAACAGGCCATTGAGGCGCTGAACCTCAAGCCGGGTGAAATCGTCCTCGATGCCGGCTGTGGAACCGGCTGGTGCCTGCCAGTGCTTTCGGAAAAAGTCGGCACGTCGGGTAGAGTCATCGGCTTCGAACCTTCATCCGACATGCTTGCGCTCGCCGAAGCACGCGTGGCCAGGCGGGGGCTTGCCAATACACAATTGCTGAATGCCGGCGGCGACACCGTATTGCTCGAGTCCCCGCCCGATGCAATACTTTTCAGCTACACCCATGATCTCATCCGCTCGCGTTCCGCCCTCAAGCACATTTTCGACCAGTCGCGGCCCGGCACACGGGTGATTGCCGCCAGCACAAAGTTGTTTCCGCCTTGGTTTTTCATCGGCAACTGGTATCTTCGCCATACCCACCGTGCAACCATCACCAACTTCGACGGGTTCGATCGTCCCTGGACGGTACTGGCGGAGTTCTGCCCGCAGCACACGGTGAATGTTACCGTGCCGGGTAGCCGCTACATTTTCCGCGGAACACTGGGCTAGCTGGCATACATGACCCAGAACGCACGTTCGTCATTGGTCCACACCCGCACATCGGAAAATCCGGCCGTTTTCAGCATCGCCTCAAATTCCTCACGGCCATACTTGTACGAATTTTCAGAATGGATGCGCTCACCGTACTTGAATATTCGTGGCGTCCCGCCAATTGCAACCGATTGTTCAGCCGCCGATTCAAGGTACATTTCAACCCGGCCAAGCGACTCGTTGTACACGCCGATATGGCGCCAGTTCTGTTCCTGAAAATCGCTGCCGATCAGCCGGTTGATATGCCGCAAGCTATTCAGATTGAAGGCGGCTGTTACGCCAAGTTCATCGGCATACGCGGCATCGAGCCGGGACTTTTCCTTCTTGGCGTCCACACCGATCAACAAGCCACCTTCTCGCGCACAGGCCCGCACTTCCCGCAAAAATCCCGTCGCTGCGGCTGGCGTAAAGTTGCCGATGCTGGAACCGGGATAAAACACAGTGACCCGTCCGGTCAACAGATCCGCCGGGATTACCAGGGACTGTGAAAAATCCGTGACCAATCCGATCATCTCGGTTTCCGGGAATTCGGGTGCCATGCCTGCTAGCGCCGAATCGAGCGCCGGCCCGGCTATATCCACCGCCAGATAACGCCGAGGCGACAGGAAGGGCAACCATCCTTGCGCCTTGCAACAGTCTCCCGCACCCAGATCGACAAATGTGCCCACCGCGCCCAGCGCGTCGCCGATCTCCTGGCGGTGCTGCTGGAAAATGGCACGTTCCGTGCGCGTCGGATAGTACTCGTCCAGCTGGCAAATCGCCGCATACAGGGTGCAACCCAACTCGTCGTAAAAGTATTTCGGTTCAATGTGCGCGGGACTGGCCCGTAACCCTTCAACCAGCCTGGCGAGTTCGCCTGCATGGTCCCTGTGCAGGTGATTGACAATGCGATATCCACTCATGATCTCTACTTTTCTTTCGGTCGGCGCAGCAGGCCTTCGATTTGGTTCGCGATGCCGGCGTCGGAAAAATCCAGTGCGCCGACGTGTGAAAGGCGGATACGTCCATTCCCGTCCAGTACAAATGTCGCCGGCATGCCATTGACTTTCCAGGACTTCCGGGCGACGCCATCGCGGTCCAGCAGGATCGGAAAAGTCGTCCCGGCCTTTTCGGTGAAAGCCTTGATGCGAGCCTCACCTTCACCCAGATTCACGCCAAGGACGACCAGGTTCCTGTCGGCGAGGCGGTCAGCCAACCTTTGCAGGGAGGGCATCTCTTCCATGCAGGGCTCACACCATGTCGCCCAGAAATTGACGATCACGACCTTGCCGTGAAATTCGTCGAGCGACCGCGCCTGCCCTTGTAAATCCCGCAATGCAAGCACCGGCGCGCGGGCACCTGTCGACGGTTCCAGTGTCGCGGCCAGCGCGCAACTGCTGGCAGCCGCCAGACACATCATCGTTGCCGACAGCACGCGACACAGGAATTCGCAATTCATGCTCGTTACAAAAAGAAAACCGCGTCCCGGCAGGCATCGCGGCTGGCATTGGTCAATTTGCGCAACAAAAAGCGACGCCTTTTCAGGTCGACAGCTCTTTGGACGTGATCTGGTACTTGAAATTATCAGGATCGAGACTGTCGAGCCGGCCCTCCGCAGTTTCGCATTGCGGATACATGAGAAATCCCACTTTGCCCCTGGCTGCTTTCGGCAGCACCACATCATGCGCATAGTTATACGCCAGCCAGTTCATTTCCCAACTGCCGAACAGTGCCTTACGCGCCCGCACGACCCGCTCGTCATCCAGTCCGAGCAACTTGCCCGGCTCCTCCTCCAGGATAACCTTGCGAACGTCCGCTGGATCCACCGGCACCCAGCCGTAGCCGGCCAGGTGCACCTCCGCCCGGCAATGCTGCGCCTTGGTGATGTCGCCGGCACGGCCGAGGCTCTTGTAGCCATTCGCGGAATTGGCCACGCGCACACCGTACACATCGCGTGCCGGCAGCCCCGCGGCACGCGCCAGCCCGACGTAGAGCGCATTCAGATCGGCGCACTTGCCGCCATAGCTATGGTTCTCAAGCATGAATTTGATGTCGCCGACACCACAGCCGCGCGTCTTCGGATCGCGAAACGTGTTTTCCACGATCCATTCATAAATTGCGCGCGCCTTGTCCAGATCGGTCTTCGCGCCGCGAGTGATCTCCAGCGCAGTTGATCTGACAATTCCATCTGTTGGGATCAGTTCGGTCGCTTTCAGGAAATAGCGCAGGTCCTCCTTGTCCCCGGTCCCCGCGCCGGACCGGGTCAGGTCAATGGCGCGATTCATGGTCGCAAAGCGGCTGGTGAGCACCAGCCCGGCCCTGGACCCGTCCGCCCACTCGGCCGAGACGATCCCGGTATTGGATTTGGTGTCCTGCGAATACGTCGCCTGGGCGCCATCTGCATTCCACTGGTTTCCCAGTGACTTCTGGTAATCCGTATCGATCACCAGCGGAACCGGCAGCCAGACTTTCGTCACGCCGACAGGTTTAAGCACCTCCACCCGCGTCGTGACTTCAAAGATTCGCCAATTGGAACTGGCCTGGGGGCTGGCAAATGCCGACATTGCGGCACCTGGCAGGATTGAACTGGCGGCATACGCGACAGGGGCGGTGGCACCAGCTTTGAGAAAGAGGCGGCGATTCATTCTGAGGCTCCTGGGAAATACAAGTTGGCGGAAGGCACTGCAATGATGATACTACCCAATTCGCGCATTGGATTCATCCCGACACCGACGCGAGTCGGACCGGCCATGGGTGTCCCTTGCCCCGCGCCGACTTGCCTCGCCTGCGCCCGTCGATTTCAGGTCGCGGCGGCTTGCCGGCCGCCAACCGAACGCCCGTGCCAGTGCCGGTTCCCGGCCAAGATCACCTGCTGAACCCCGCCAAGCGGGCGACAGATTTTGCTGGACCCTGGTGTCGCGCCCGGTGGCATAATTTCAGTTTGCTCACGCCAGCCCGCTCGGCTAACTTCAACCACCCAGGATACGCACATGGCTTTCAATGATTCTTCCAAGCAATGCGCGTGGCGCACGCCCTCATTCTTCCTTGCCGCATTGGCTGTGTTGATTTCGCCTCTTGCCGCGGCGCAATCGGGCTACAGCCAACCCGCCCCCGTGCAGCCGAACCTGGAGAGTCCCGTCACCAAAACGGAGGGGCCAAAGGAAAACATCCGTCCGGTGATTGCAAAACCGATGTTTGCCGCAGAAAAATTACTGGCTGAAAAAAAATACCAGGAAGTGCTCGAACAAATTGCCGAAGCCGAGAAGGTGGGCGACCGGACGGCTTTCGAGAACTACATGCTTGACCGCATGCGTGCCACGGCAGCGCTCGGCGTCGGCAACGATGCGCTGGCGGTGAGGTCACTCGAATCCGCGTTGGCATCTGGGCGCATTCCGCCTGCGGACACGCTCAACTTCGTCGATGGCGTCGCCCGGATCCATTACCGCCAGAAAGACTACCGGCAGGCCGCGATCTGGGCGGCGCGGGCGGTGAAGGATCCAGGCGTCCGCATCGAGACGCGCCTCCTGCTGGGTCACGCGTCTTATCTCATCGGCGATTTCCCCACTGCAAAGACAGAAATTGCGGCGGTACTCGCGGCCGCCGAGCAGGCGGGAAAACCGATGCCGGAGGACCAATTGCGCCTGCTGGCCAGCGCCACACAGAAATCCGATGACAACGAAGGATATGTCGCCGTGCTTGAGAAACTCGCCGTACGCTATCCCAAGAAAGACTACTGGGCAGATCTGATCCACCGCGTCGAGTCGCGACAGGGGTTTGCGGAACGCCTTGCACTCGATGCGTTCCGCCTGAAACTGGCCACGAGTGCCATGTCCGGCAAGGGGGATTTCATGGAAATGGCGGCATTGTCCCTGCAGAGCGGCTACCCCGCCGAGGCACAGAAGGTGATCGACGCCGGCATTGCCGCAGGCGTTCTGGCCAGGGACGCCGCCGTCGACAGCGAAAAACAATTGCGGGTGTCAATCAGCAAGGAACTTGCGGAAGAAATCGCTCGTTCCGCGAAAGCGGGTACAACTACCCCGAAGGGCAGCCTGGCGCTGCTCAATAACGGCTTTGATGCGGTGTTGAAGGGGGACGCAAGGAAGGGGTTGGAAATGATGGAAGCGGGCATGAAAGCCGGCGACCTGCGCCGTCCCGAAGACGCCCGGCTGCGCTATGGAATCGCGCTGGTGATGGCAGGCCAAAGGCCCAAAGCAAGCGAAACGTTCAAAGCCGTACAGGGCACGGATGGCACCGCGGAACTCGCGCACCTCTGGGATCTCTATTCGCGACAGGCCGGAAGTTGATTTTTTCGCTCGAATTTTCGCCTGCCAATGAATGGGTGGTCCGGTGTCAGCGCCGATCTCATTCAACTGGTCACCTGCCAGCGACACGCATAGTCAACTCAAGTCGCGCCACCACAACAAAAAAGCCCCGTTTCGGGGCTTTCTTACTGTTGTCCTGGCGGAGAGGGAGGGATTCGAACCCTCGGTAGGCTATTAACCTACGCACGCTTTCCAGGCGTGTGACTTAAACCGCTCATCCACCTCTCCATATCCTGCTGAATTCCAATCATTGCAGGCGTGTGACTGGCCACGAAAGCCGCTCAACCACCTCTCCAAATCGATTTCGGCAAGACTGCAATCCGAAGGGCGCGATGATAGCCGAGTACGTCATATTAGGCAAATGCAAGCCCGATCAGTTGCGGGCAAACGCCAGCCAGCGAAATGAAAACAACTGCCGCGAAAACAGTACCAGCAGCGTGGCAATCATGCCGAAATGCACCGGCCAGATGCCGATCCACGGTGAAATGCGGCCCTGAATGATCCAGACTTCAAATATCTTCAGCAGGTTGTAGTAGAGAAAAAAGATCAATACCGCGAGAAACAGGTTCCAGGACGCCCCCGACCGCGGGTTGACGAAGGACAGCGGAATCGCCAGCAGGGCCAGCAACATCGCCGCTATCGGCAGCGCCACGCGCCAATGCAGTTCAGCCAGTCGCTCCGGGTTGGGCGACATGATCAATGCGATGGTGGAAAGTGCCCGCGATGCAGGCTCATCGGCTTTCGCTTCCTTGGCGACGATGAGCCGCTTCTGTCGCTCAAAATCGATGATTCGAAAATCCAGCGCGCCCGGCGTGCCCTCATATTGGCGGCCATTTTCAAGCACCAGGAACTTGTCGCCGTTGGCGTCGAGCTGCTGAAAGCCTTTTTCCGCAACCACCACGCCCGACCGGCCACCCTGGCTGTATTGCACAAATACGTTTTTGACGATCTCGTCCGTATTCGAGGTCTTGTCGATAAAGAAGACGCTATTCGACCCGCGCGACTCGACGAAACTTCCGGGTGACAAGCGGGAAACGTCGCTCCTGCTACGAAGCATGCGCTGATATTCGGCACTTTCAGACATCGCCCATGGTGTCAGGAAAAGGCTGAGCAGCCCGGTAAGCATGACGATTGGCGCCGCAAACGAGACGACCGGCCGGATCCAGGCAGCGATCGACAACCCCGATGAAAACCACACCGGCATTTCACTGTCCCGATAGCTGCGTGAAAGTGCCAGCAGTACGCCAATAAAAAGCGCCAATGCCAGCAGGACCGGCAGATAACCCAGCAGCGAAAATCCCAGCAACGCCAACACGGCCTCCGGCTCCACGCTGCCGCTGGCCGCGCGTCGCAGGAAAAGAATCAACTGCTGGACCAGCGTGATGGCAACCAATACACCGACCACCGCGCCGCCGATGGCGGAAAACTCACGGGTCAGGCTGCGCTGGAAAATACTCACGATGCGGAGAGTTTCTTTGACGGAGGGGGGACAAAAAAGCGATAATTTCTCCTTTGATCATTGCGCACTGTGCAGGCTGGGCATGCGCGGACGCCTGACCGGCACACACTGGGAGAAATCTTGTGGAATTTAGCATAAAAGACGGCGACCTCTCAAAACTCAAGACTGACTGCGTGATAGTTGGCGTCTATGCGTCGGGCGAGTCACGGAAACTTTCCAAGGCGGCGCTGGCGCTGGACAAAGCCGCCAAGGGCGCGCTGTCCGCTGCAGCAAACAACGGTGATATTTCGGGAAAGGCCGGCACTACGCTGCTTCTGCAGTCTGTTCCCGGCGTCAGCGCGCACCGCATCCTGCTGGTCGGCTGCGGGCCGGAAAAGGACTACGACAACAAGGTATTCGTACGCGCGCTTTCAAGCGCCTTCAAAGCGCTCAAGTCCACTGCCGCGACGGATGTGGTGATTCCCCTCGAAACCCGCTTCAGTGCCGCGGATCTGCTGTGGAAGGCCGAACAGGCAGCCTGTCTCGCCATCGAGGGCGCATACCGGTTCACGCAACTCAAGAGCAAGGTCGAAAACAAGCATGTCGGCAAAGCGGTCACCATTCATCTTGACGGCAAGGCCAACGAGAAGGCGTTGAAGTCCGCCATCAGGCGGGGTGAAGCTATTGGCGAGGGCGTGAGCCTTACGAAGACACTGGGGAACCTGCCGCCCAATATCGCGACACCTGCCTATCTCGCCTCAACGGCCAAGGCTCTTGCCAAGGCCTACAAGTTCAAGTGCACCATCCTTGAGAAGAAGGATATGGAAAAACTGGGCATGAATACCCTGCTCTCCGTTTCCAAAGCTTCCTACCTGCCGCCAAAATTTGTCGTGCTCGAACATCATGGCGGCAAGAAAGGCGCGGCGCCGGTGGTGCTGGTCGGCAAGGGCATTACCTTTGATACCGGCGGCATTTCGCTTAAACCCGGTGCGGAAATGGATGAAATGAAGTACGACATGCAAGGCGCGGGCTCGATGCTGGGCGTGATGAAGACCGTCGGCATGATGAAACTGCCGCTGAATGTGGTGATGCTGGTGCCGACCTGCGAAAACATGCCAGGCGGCAATGCAACCCGCCCGGGCGATATTGTCAAATCCATGGCCGGTCACACCGTTGAAATTCTCAATACCGACGCCGAGGGCCGCCTGATTTTGTGCGATGCGCTCACCTACGCGGAACGCTTCAAACCCGCGGCGGTCATCGATGCGGCAACCCTGACGGGGGCAATGGTGATCGCGTTGGGTCACGTCACCACCGGCGTGTTTGCCAACGATGACAAGCTCGCCCAGGAACTCGTCAGCGCCGGACAGGTCGCCAATGATGCCGCGTGGCAGTTGCCAATGGGACCGGAATATGACGAAGGCCTGAAAAGCAATTTCGCCGATATTCCCAACATCGGTGCCGGTCGCGCCGGTGGCAGCATTACCGCCGCCTGTTTCCTCGGACGATTCACGAAGTCGTACAAGTGGGCGCACCTTGATATCGCCGGAACAGCCTGGAAATCGGGCGCCGACAAAGGCGCAACCGGACGGCCGGTGCCCTTATTGGCGAATTTCCTCTTCAATCGCGCCGGTATCTAGGCGTTTCGCAACCTATCGCCTGCGCTCAACTAAGCATCGTGGGTGCAGGATCATGTCTCACCGCCTGCAGTGACCGAAATCAAATTCTTTTACAACGTCGATAATAAAATCAGCTTCGCCTGCAAGCTGGCGAAGCGTGCATATGAAGAGCGACGCAAGCTGGTGGTCTTCGCCCCCACGCCGGCGTTGGCCGACGAATTTGACCGCGCGCTTTGGACGTTTTCACAACTTTCATTCGTGCCGCACGTGAAAGCCGGCCACGCGCTGGACGGTGAGACACCCATTGTCATCGCGCAGGACGATGCCGGGTTGTCCCATCACGAGGCGCTGCTTAACTTGGGCGATGAACCACCGGCATTCTTCAGCCGGTTTGGCGCCCTGCGGGAAGTCGTCCTCGCAGACGACGAAGATCGTGGCCGTGCCCGCGAACGGGCCCGATTCTACAAAGCGCGCGGTTTTGAAGTCACCCATCTGGATATGAAGGCAAATGGATAGAGATCGCGAACTGGCCGGCAAAGTCGATGCCCTGCTGGGCAAGCACAGCACAATGCCACGGTCCGCCGATGCGGTGGACGATCGCAACGTGCCTGTCCTGACGGATCTGGTGAATGCACCAACCTGGGAACCCGAGCCGGTCGACACATCCGCCGTGCTGCGCCAATTGTCCGAACTTGAAATAGATACGCTTTCGCACGAGATCTTCACGCGTGTGTACGGCAAGCTCGATCGCGAACTGGCCGCCAAACTGGAGGACAGGATCGCCGCACAACTGGCGGTTCAGATCAACGCGGCGATTACCCATGTGATCAGCGACATGCGCCAGGAAATCGCCAATGAAATAGGCGATGCGGTCAACGCCGCGCTGGCCGACAAGCTTCGGCAAAAGTAACCCCCGCTGTGCGCCGAACGCTGGCGACAGCCCACCCTTGACGCAAAGATCACGACGCTTCATGAATCAAGCCACTCCCCCGGTCCCGACCCCTTCGAATCCTGCCGAAAACGTACTGGCCAAGGCATTTGATCCTGCCGCCATCGAGTCCCACTGGTATCCGAAGTGGGAGGCCGGCGGATACTTCAAGGCGAATTTGCACGCCTCGGCACCGGCCTACTGTATCCAGCTGCCGCCACCAAACGTGACGGGAACGCTTCACATGGGGCACGCCTTTCAGCAAACGCTGATGGACACGCTGATCCGCTATCACCGCATGAAAGGTAACAACACCAATTGGGTGGTGGGTACCGATCACGCCGGCATTGCCACGCAAATTGTGGTCGAGCGCCAATTGCAGGCAGAGGGAAGCTCGCGCCAGGATCTCGGCCGTGATAAGTTCATTGAGCGTGTCTGGGCCTGGAAACAGCAGTCTGGTTCCACCATCACCCGGCAGATGCGCCGTCTCGGCGATTCGGCCAACTGGACTTTTGCCGACACCGAAGGCAATGCGGGCGGCTATTTCACGATGGACCGTAAAATGTCCGGCGCCGTCGTGGAAGTGTTCTTCCGGCTGCATGAACAAGGTCTCATTTATCGTGGCAAGCGGCTGGTCAATTGGGACCCGGTGCTGGGAACGGCCGTTTCTG
>JBDTSU010000089.1:0-11569 GCA_039930965.1 Betaproteobacteria bacterium | reverse complement strand
GCTCAAGCATTCCCGCGACTGGCTCAACACCGGCCGCCGCCTGTGGCTGGTGACGGTCACGCAGACCTTTGGCGCCAGTCCGCGCCCGCCGGGTTCGCTGATGGCGATGCGCGATGACGGCATTGTCATCGGCTCGGTGTCCGGCGGCTGCATTGAAGACGATCTGGTGGCGCGGCGCGACGAATTCTGCGGCGCGATACCCATCCTGCAGAGCTACGGGGTCAGCGCCGAGCAAGCGCGCCGCTTTGGCTTGCCCTGCGGCGGGCAACTGGAAGTGGTCATCGAGGCCGGGCTCGATACGGCGCGCCTGGAGACGCTGTTTGCGCGGATTGCCGCCGGTGAAGTATTCGCGCGCGTGGTCGATCTCGCCAGCGGCGCATGGTCGCATCGTCGCGCGATCCCGACCGATGAGACGTCGCGAAACGAGCGCGAGTTCACCTGCCTGCACGGGCCGCGCTGGCGGCTGCTGATCATCGGCGCCTCCGAAATCGCGCGCTATCTGGCCGAAATCGCGGCCACGCTCGATTTTCAGGTGTTTGTCTGCGATCCGCGCGAGGAATATCACACCGCGTGGCGCGTGGCGGGCAGCAACTTCGTCGGCGGCATGCCCGATGATGCCGTGCTGGCGTTCAAGCCGGACAAGCACACCGTGATCGTCACCGTCTCGCACGACCCGAAGCTCGACGACCTCGCGTTGATGGAAGCGCTGAAAACGGATGCGTTCTATATCGGCGCGGTCGGCTCGAAGAAAACCTCCGACGAGCGCCGCAAGCGCCTGCGGGAACTGGACCTCACCGAGGGCCAGGTGGCGCGCCTGCACGGCCCGGTCGGCCTGGACATCGGCAGCCGCACGCCGCCGGAAATCGCCATCGCGATCCTGGCGGAACTGGTGGCCGCGCGCAATGGATTGATGCTCGCGCGCGCAGAGGCGCAGGACGGCATTTGTGCCGCGTAGGGTGCAGCGCAGGCTGGCGCCCATGGCGGCACCCGGATTGGCGCCCGGGTTGGCGAGTTCGTGACCGCGATCCTGCTGGCGGCGGGTTCGGCCAGCCGATTCGGTTCACAGAAACTGCTGGCCCGCCTTCCGGACGGGCGCTTTGTGATCGAGGCCGCCGCCCATAATCTCCTCGCCGGCGCCGGGCGCGTCACCGCGGTGATCGGGCACGATGAAGCGTTGATGCGCGTGCTCGCCGCTTGCGGCTGCCGGGTAGTGGTGAATGCGCGGGCGCAGGACGGCATGGGCGGCAGCATTGCCGCCGGCGTGCGGGCGGAGGCCGGCGCGGCGGCATGGCTGATCGCGCTCGGTGACATGCCCGGCATCCGGCCCGATACCATCGCGCGGGTGATCGGGGCGCTGGACGCCGAAGCCGGCATTGTCATACCGACTTACCAGCACCGGCGCGGCCATCCCGTGGCATTCGCCGCCCGTTTCGGCGGTGAATTGATGACCCTGCAAGGCGATAGCGGCGCGCGCAGCGTGGTGGCCGCGCATCCGTCGCATGTCAAGTTGCTGCCGGTCGATGACGACGGCGTGCTGGCGGACATCGATACGCCGGACGACTTGTCGAGAGCTTCCCCCGCTCAATGACGGTGACAATCTGAAACGAAACGTCGCACGCGGCACGATATGCTGGCGTTTTCGGGCGAGGGATCGGGTAGATGAAACTCATCACGGCAATGCTGAAATCACTGGCGGCGATGGCGCTAACAGGGTTGCTTCCCGCGGGCGCTGACGCCCAGACACCACCAAGCCCATCCACACCCGCCGTCGTCCCCGCGGCGCCCGCGGCACCGCTGACACCGCCCCAGGTGCGACCCTGCAGCGCGGCCGAGAACCGTCAGTTCGATTTCTGGATCGGTGACTGGGACGTTACCACGCCAGACGGCAAGACTGCGGGCACCAACCTGATCCGGCCAATCCTGGGTGGGTGCGTGCTGCACGAATCCTGGAAGGGGCGCGGCAACTTTGTCGGCGAAAGCTTCAATGTCTACGATGCGCGCCGCAAGGTCTGGCACCAGACCTGGGTCGACGGGACCGGCGGCGCATTGCTGCTGGACGGCATGTTTGCGAACGGCGCCATGACCTTGACGGATCGCGACATGCCCGGCAAACCGGACCGCAATGCCATCAATGAAATCACCTGGACCACAAATGCCGATGGCTCGGTCCGCCAGCATTGGCGAACCTCGGCCGACGGGGGAAAAACCTGGCAGACGGCATTTGACGGCAAGTATGTGCGGTCGGGCCGCCCGCAACCCACTCGCTAGCTGCGGGAAGCAGGGTACGCAATGCGCACCGGTTTCGTGTCGCCGTTGGTGTTGGTGCGCGGTGCGCACCCTACGGCAGCAGGGAATCCTGACGGCGGCTGGACGCCGGATCGGAAGGCGCGTGGGGGACGGCTTCGTTACCGCGACTGGCGATCGGCGCAGGAAATGTATTTTCAAACTCGCGCATCAGTCGCGCCACGACCGTGTCCGGTCCCTCGACATCAATCGACCATTTGTTGCTGAATATCGTCAGGGGCACGCCGCTGATCTTCACGTGGTAAACGTGAGTTCCCGGGCCCCAACCCTTTTCCGGCGGGTGGGCGCCGAGATTGCGCAGCGCCGCGAATAGTCTCACGACAGCGGCGTGATCCGCCGGATCGCAAACATCGGTGCGCATGGCTTTTTCTGCCTAACCCGGCTTGCGATATTTCTCCCCGGCTTCGATGCGTGCCTTCAGGATGTTCTGCTCTGGCGGCAGTGGACAGGTGGTGTATTCCGAGAACGCGCACGGCGGGTTGTAGGCGCGGTTGAAGTCGAGCATGAAGGTCTCGTTCGGCTTTGGTTTGCTCTCGACATAAAGGAAGCGTGACGGCCGGTAGGTGGTGTCGCCGGCGGTGCCGTCGCGCATCACAAAGAACAGGCCGTCGTCATCGCCCACCACATCCATTTTGTGCGTCACGCCGTTGAGCTTGAATTCGACGTAGCCGGGGCACGGTTCCGCCGAGACTTCGTCGATCACATTCACGATCGGAATCGTCTTGCCGGGCGGGTAGGCGACGAATTTCGCGCTCACCCGGAATTTTTCATCGACCGCGTACCAGATGCGTCCGGGAAAGTTCTTGCGCACCAGCGATTCATTGTCGGCAAGCCGCAGGATGTAGCGGCCGTCGCGTTCGATGATGTGCATCGCGATGCGGCCCATCGACACCCAGTCGCGCTTTTCGGTGCCGCTGCCCATCGCGCGCTCACCGGAGAAGGGCTTGCCGTCGCTCATCATGCTGACGCCGTCCGCCAGCTTGAGCGTCACCTTCTTGCCGGCCCTGTCGACGATTAGCGTGCCCAGCCGCTGCGGCCCGGTACCCTTCAGTTCGCGCGGAAAGACGATGTCGTTGTCCTTGCCGGTGCCAAAGGTATTCGCGCCGGGTTTCATCTGGAAACGGCCGGCGAGCGTGAGCCAGCCGTTGTCGCGCCTGAGGCTCTGCTCGACGCGGTCGCGCCACTGCTGTACCGAATCGACATAGGCTGCCTGCTCGGGCGTGCCGGCGATGGCGCTGCCAATGCCGATGCCTGCGGCGGACACCATTAATGCAGCGAAGAGAAATTTCATGGTCTGACTCCAGGGTCTAGGCAATGGGTTCGTGGGAATTATCCGATATTTGCGCCGCCACCGACTCGGGCGACAGGTCGTTCATGCACTTGAAATGTCCCAGCGGACACACCCGCTGGAAACATGGGCTGCATTCGATTTTGAGCGAGACGACCCGCGCGAGTTCCGACAGCGGCGGCGTAAATGCCGGCGATGACGAGCCATACAGGGCAATGACCGGCACACCGACCGCGCAGGCGATGTGCATCAGTCCGGAATCGTTGGTGACGACCTGGCGGGCAAGGCTCAGCAGGTCGATGGCCTCGTCGAGCAGTGTATCGCCGGCGAGGACCTTGCAGAGGCCACCGGCCAGTTTGTTGATTTCCAGCGCAACCGGCCGGTCGCTCTTGCCGCCGAATAGCCAGACCTGGTGGCCGGTGGTGGAAAAGTGTCTGGCCAGGGCTGCAAAGTGCGCGGCGGGCCAACGCTTGGCGGGACCGTACTCGGCGCCGGGACAAAACGCCACGACCGGCGTGGACGCATCGAGTTTCAGCCGCGCCAGGGTAATCGGGCGCGCCGCCATGTCGACGCGCAGTTGCGGATTGGGTACCGGCGTGATCCGTGCTTCGGCTGCCGGTTGCGCCAGTGAGGCGAACCGTTCCGCCATGGTCGGCAGGGCGCTCTCATCCAGGTCGCGGCAGTCGTTCAATATCCAGCCGCGCATCTCACCGCGGAAACCGACGCGCACGGGAATATCCGCGAACCACGCGATCAGCGCGGACTTGAAGGTATTCGGCAGCACATAGACGCGATCGTAAAGGTCGTGCCTGAGGGTCTTGCCGAGCGCGCGCCGCGCGCCGAGTTGCAGCGCGCCATGGCTGAACGGGTTCTCGATGACGTGGGCGACCTCCGCCATCCGCTTGTAGACCGGCATCACCCATTTCGGGGCAAGCACATCGATCATTGCATCGGGGTAGGTCGCCAGCAGGCGCCTCAGCAGCGGCTGCGAAAGCACGGCATCGCCGATCCACGACGGCGCGATGATGAGGATGCGCATCAGCCGATGGCGGCGCGACGCCCGCAGCCTAGTGTTGCGATTTGACCGGGCCGGTTAGTTTGTAAACCGTGCCGCAGTACGGGCACTTGGCTTCTCCGGTCACGGCGACATCGATAAAGACGCGCGGATGGGCGTCCCACAGCTTCATCGACGGCATCGGGCAATGCAACGGCAAGTCGCTTGCGGTGACGTCAATTTCGCGGGCCTGCAAGCCGGAAAGGGGCGCGCTGGAATGGCTCATGGAGGTGCCTCGTTATTTGACCGGCGTGAGCCAGTGGTGATACTTCGGATTGCGTCCATTGACGATATCGAAGAACGCCGCCTGGATTCTCTCGGTAATCGGGCCGCGCGCGCCGGCGCCGATGACACGGCCGTCAAGTTCGCGGATCGGCGTCACTTCCGCGGCGGTTCCCGTAAAGAAGGCTTCATCGGCAATATAGACATCGTCGCGGGTGATCTTGCGCGGTTCGACCGGAATGCCCAGGTCGCCGCAAACGATCTGGATGGAGCGCCAGGTGATGCCATCCAGCGCCGAGGTCAGTTCGGGTGTCGAAATCCGGCCATCGCGCACGATGAACAGGTTTTCGCCGGCGCCTTCCGCGACATAGCCTTCGGTATCGAGCAGCAGGGCCTCGTCGTAACCATGGTCGGTGGCTTCGTTGTTGGCAAGTATCGAGTTGGCATAGGTCGAGGACACCTTGGCGCGCGCCATGGTCACATTGACGTGATGGCGCGCGAAAGAGGAAGTCTTGACGCGGATGCCCTTCTTCAGGCCTTCTTCGCCCAGGTAGGCGCCCCAGGGCCAGGCGGCGATGGTGATGTGCACCTTGGCGCCCTTGGGTGAAACGCCCATTTTTTCCGAGCCGTAGAACGCCAGCGGCCGCAGGTAACAGCTTTCCAGGTTGTTGGCGCGCACCACTTCGCGCTGCGCTTCCATGATCTCTTCCATGCTGTAGGGCATGGCCATCTGGTAAATCTTGGCGGAATTGAACAGGCGCTGGGTATGTTCCTTCAGGCGGAATATGGCGGTGCCGAGTTTGCCGGATGCGTTGGTCTTGTAGGCGCGCACGCCCTCGAATACCGCCAGGCCGTAATGCAGGGAGTGGGTCAGCACATGGGTGGTCGCGTCGCGCCAGGGAACCAGTTTGCCGTCGTACCAGATGAACCCGTCGCGGTCAGCCATTGACATGGAAATTTCTCCGAAAAATGCCTCTATAAGCGATTATTTTATCGCATCGGCCGGCGTAATCACCGCCCTTCGCCGCGCACCCCGAATGCAACCGCCGCGAAAAGCAGTTGTGTCATAATGTTTTCGGTATCTTGCGCAAGCTGTTTTGCATGCGGCAGCACGGTTCCAGACGGGTTGCAAAGGCGCACGTTCCGGCCACCGCATTTTCCTCACGCGCACCTTTAACGCCACGACAAGAGCATGATCGCGAAGGATTTCTTGACAAGTTCACCCGCCAACTCCGGATTGCCGCCGCCCGCGGTGACCTCTGCGCTCACCTCGGCAGTGACGTCGGCAGTTACCTCTGCAGGTACCTTATCGCCCGAGGAAAAACTCTCCGGGGACATGCTGCTGTTTTCCACCGCGTTGATGGCGCTTGCGTCGATGCTCTGGCTGTCCATCTACTGGAGCCTGGGCCTGAGATTCTCGACATCGATTCCACTGGCATTCCTGTTCCTGTCTGCCGGCAACATGTTCTTTTTCATGAAGACCCGCAAACTGGGCTCGTTTTGCGCGACGCAACTGACGATGTTCCTGTTTACGCCGTTCATCATGCAGTGGTCGATCGGCAATTTCGTCAACGCCTCAGGCGTCTCGCTGTGGGCGCTGCTGGCGCCGGTCGGGGCGATCGTGATCCTGGGTACGCGCGAGTCGATGCCGTGGTTCATCGCCTACATCTTCATGACGGCCATGTCGGGCTATTTCGACTACGCGCTGCAATGGGATACGAAGCAGCTTGACCAGAAGACGGTGGCGATCTTTTTCGTCCTGAATTTCGTGTCGATCTCGGCGATGGTGTACGTGCTGCTCTGGTACTTTTCCCGGGAGAAGACCAAGCTGCGCGAGGTAGTGGAGGCCCAGACCTCGGCGGTATCGCTCGAAAAGGAACTGTCGGAGCGTCTGTTGCTCAATATCCTGCCGCAGCCGATCGCCGATCGGCTCAAGCGCCAGGAAACCAATATTGCCGACGGCCACGCCGACGTCACGGTCATGTTTGCCGATATCGTCAATTTCACCCACATGTCCGAGGAAATGTCGCCGAACGAGACGGTGCAGTTGCTCAATAACATTTTTTCGGAATTCGACATGCTGGCGGAGAAGTACGGCATCGAGAAGATCAAGACCATCGGTGACGCCTATATGGCGGCCGGCGGATTGCGCAGCGGCACCGCACAGTACGTCGATTCGATGGCCGACATGACCATCGAAATGCAGACCTTTGTCTCGCAATACACGGCGGCCAACGGCGAGAAACTGAGCCTGCGCGTCGGACTCGCCACCGGCCCGGTGGTCGCGGGCGTGATCGGCCGCCGCAAGTTCAGTTATGACCTGTGGGGCGACACCGTGAATATTGCCAGTCGCATGGCCTCGGAGGCGCAGCCGGGCCATACCCAGGTGGACGTGGTGACGTTTCGCCGCCTGCATAACCGCTACCGGTTCGATCAGGTGCAGCAGATCCAGGTGAAGGGAAAAGGCCCCATGCAGGTGTACAACCTGCTCGGGCGGCAGTTGTCCCGCCAGGAGGAAGACAATGTCATTCGCCTGTCGGAATCCGGCCTGCAGCAGCAGCGTTGATCGTGCCGGCATGACGGCGGCGCAGGATGACGGCTCGGTGTCCGCACGAGGTCAACAACGATGAGTAGCGCAGGGCCACCGAAAGACACTTCCCGCAATGAACGCCATCCGGGCATCGCCCTGGTGCTGCAGGGCGGGGGCGCGCGCGCGGCCTATCAGGTGGGCGTGCTCAAGGCGCTTTCGGAAATACTGGGGCATCCGCAGGAGAATCCGTTTCCGATCATCACCGGCACCTCTGCCGGCGCGATCAATGCAGCCGTGCTGGCGGTGCATGCCGACAATTTTGCCCGCGGCGTGGAGACGCTGGTCAATGTCTGGACCAACTTTACGCCGGACCAGGTCTACCGCACCGACCTTCCCGGTGTGGTCCGCAACAGCCTCAAGTGGCTGTCGGCCTTCCTGTTTGGCGCCATCACCAAGAACCACCGCGTATCGTTGTTTGACAATTCGCCGCTGGAAACACTGATCTCCAAACATGTCGACCTTTCAAGAATCGCGGCGCATCTGGACAATGGCGTCCTGCGCGCGGTCTCGGTGACCGCGGCCGGCTACACCTCCGGCCAGAATTGTGCGTTTTTCCACGCGGCCCCGGACGTGCAGGGCTGGCGCCGCTCGCAGAGGGTAGGCATCCGCGTGAGCCAGTTGCGCAGTGAACACCTGATGGCGTCGGCGGCCATTCCATTCGCATTTCCGGCCATCAAGATCAATCGCGAGTTCTTCGGCGATGGCTCCATCCGGCAGATTGCGCCGTGCAGCCCGGCGTTGCATCTGGGCGCGGAACGGGTGTTCGTCGTGGGCACGGCCAAACTGGTCAAGGATATCCCGGAGCGGCTGGCCGGCGATGAATACCCCTCGCTGGCGCAGATTGCCGGGCACGCCATGGCCTCCATCTTCCTGGACACGCTGGCGGTCGATATCGAGCTGCTGCAGCGCATCAACTCGACCCTGACGGTGGTTGACCACGCCAAGCTCAAGACATCCGGCATGAACCTGCATCATGTCGACGTTTGCGTGGCCTGTCCGCAGGAGCCGCTCGAGACGCTGGCATACGCGCACGTCCGCGACCTGCCCTGGACCATCCGCGCGCTGATGCGCACCATCGGGGCGATGCGCCGGGGCGGTGCCACGCTGGCCAGCTACATGCTGTTCGACAAACGCTATTGCCAGGCGCTGATCGAGATGGGATATCAGGATGTCCTCAAGCGCCGCGAAGAGATCGCGATTTTTTTCGACCCCAGTGCCTGCCCGATGCCGACGGTGATTCCCCACGTCAAATTCGATCCGGGCCGCACCATGCAAATGGATATCATCAAGAATGGCTGAGACGGCAATCAAATCGGTGCCCCTGCGGCGGGACGAATTTCCACACCACCTGCCCATCGACACGCGCTGGAGCGACAACGACGCCTACGGGCACCTCAATAACGTCGTCTTCTACTCCTACTTTGATACCGTGGTGAACCAGTACCTCATTACCCGCGGCGTGCTGGATATCGACACCAGCCCGGTGATCGGCCTGGTGGTCGAGACCGGCTGCAATTATTTTGCGTCGGCGGCTTTCCCCGAAAAACTGCAAGCGGGTTTGCGTGTCGCCCGGCTGGGTAACAGCAGCGTGCGCTTTGAAATTGCCCTGTTTCGCGAAGGCAGCGACGATGCCATCGCGCAAGGACATTTTGTGCACGTGTACGTCGGCCGCGAGACTCGGCGGCCGGTGCGCCTGCCCAGCCAGTTACGCGAGGTCTTGTCGAGAATCCAGGTGTCAACCGATGATCAAGGGAGTCCATGACATGAAACGCCGATGGTCAATTGCCATTCCGCTGGTGCTGGCGGTCGGCCTCGCCCTCGCCCAGGCGCCGGGCATCAAGCGCACGCTGCCGCAAAAGGGAGATGTGCCCACCGAGGGCGCGCGCGAAGTAGTGCTGGGCGTCGCGGAAATCGCGGCAGGAGGCGCCGCCGGGCGCCATTCGCACAACGGGCCCGAGACCGGCTATGTGCTGGAGGGCCTGACGCTGCTGGAAATCGACGGCGAAGCGCCGAAGATGCTCAAGGCCGGCGACAGTTATTTCATCCCGGCCGGCAGGATCCATGACGCCAAGGCCCACGGTGGCGCGGCCAAGGTGCTCGCCACCTACGTGGTCGAGAAAGGCAAGCCGCTGGCGATACCGGCGCCTTAGGCCGCGTCGAGACGTTAGCAGTTTGTCGAAATTCGCGATATTCATTTCATACGTGCTCATAGCTGGGCACTTCTCCCTTTGCAAAAGGGGAGAGCGCAGCGAGGGGGGAGAGGGAGAGCGCAGCGAGGGAGCAGTGCAGCGGTTGTGACTCAATGACGACCGAACTGCCTCCTCGCTTCGCTCTCCTCCTCCTGCCTCCTCGCTGCGCTCTCCTCCTTTAAAAAGGAGGAAGTGCCTTGCGGAGACCTCGCAATAAACGAACATCTCGAAATTCAACAAACTGTTAGGTGTTACGCCAGGATGATCGGCGAGCGGTAGCGCATCAACAGCCACGCGCCGATGGCTGCCACTTCTTCCATGCACACGCTGTGCGGCATGGGATATTGCTGCCAGTCCACCTGGTAACCGAGCGCGACGAGTTTGGTGCGCGAGGTGCGCGCCAGCGGCAGCGGCACCACCGGGTCCTGCGTACCATGGGCCATCAGGATGGGAATGTTGGCGTTGACGGCGGTACGCTCCCTGTCCAGCGAATCGTCCAGCGCGAGGTAGGTGGACAACGCGAGAATGCCGGCCAGCGGTTGTGGGTGGCGCAGCGCCGTCTGCAGCGCAATGGCGCCGCCCTGGGAAAATCCGGCGATGACGATATGATCGGTCGCGATGCCCCGCGTCACCTCACGGGCGATGAGGCCATCGATGAAAGCCTGCGATTCGCGTACGCCGGCTTCGTCGGCCTTGCGTGTCGGGCCATCCTGCAGATCCGCCATCGAGATGTCGTACCACCCCGGCATGACCTGTCCGCCGTTGATCGAAATCGGCCGCGACGGCGCCTGCGGAAAAATGAAACGCAGCGGCAAGTCGTCGGGCAGCCCGAGTTCCTTGACGATGGAAACAAAGTCCCAGCAGTCCGCGCCGAGGCCGTGCATCCAGATGACCGTGCCTTTGGGATCGGCGCCGGTGACGAGTTCAATGTGTGAGATGAGTTTGGTCATGGCAATTAGCTGTGGATGGATGTTGAAACACAAACACTGGCGCGGCTTTCAAGCCAATAATGCTCCGCGAGGCGCACCAATGCTGGTGTTTACCTTGGGAAATTTCAAAGAACCCTGACTTCCCGGCGAATGATCACAAGGGTCACGCCGGGAAGACGGGTAAGCGAAACTATGTCGCTTTCCTGACCGCCGACTTTGGCCGGAATGCCTTGATCACATCATCGTTGGTCTCCAGATACGGCCCGCCGATCAGGTCCACGCAATACGGCACCGCGGCGAAAATGCCGACCTCGACCGGCTTGCCGTCGGCGTCCTTCAAACCTTCGAGTGTTTCCCTGATCGCCTTCGGTTGTCCCGGGAGATTGATGATCAGCGATTGCTTGCGGATCACCGCCACCTGCCTTGACAGGATCGCGGTCGGCACGAAGCGCAGCGATATTTGCCGCATGCGTTCGCCGAATCCGTCGATGACGCGATCCGCCACCGCCAGCGTGGCGTCGGGCGTGACATCGCGCGGGGCGGGGCCGGTGCCGCCGGTGGTCAGGATCAGCGAACATTTCTCGTTATCGGCGAATTCCGTCAGCGTGGCTTCGATCAATGGCTGCTCGTCGGGAATCACCCGCGAGACGAATGTCAGCGGGTTCTTGAGGGCGGATTTGAGCCAGGTCTCCAGGGCCGGCAGTCCCTCGTCCTGGTAGACGCCGGTGGAGGCGCGGTCGCTGATCGACAGCAGGCCGATTTTTGCCGCGTCGTGCCGCGCATTATCCATCACGACTCTTCCGCGGCCGCGCGCGATTGCGTAATGATTGTGTCGTGCAATGCCTGGTACAGCAGGCGAAAGTGCTTGGGCGGCTTGTTCTTGGCGCGTTCGTCCTTGGTGGCGCGGATGTGTTGTTCCAGTGTGGCGCGGTCGGCCTCGGGAAACTCGTTCAGGAAGCCGCCAATCGCGGTCGCATCCTCGAGCAGGCGTTC
>JBDTSU010000088.1:0-11585 GCA_039930965.1 Betaproteobacteria bacterium | reverse complement strand
TACGACAACGGGACAGGTTACCGAATACCGCTTGCCGAGTGCCGGCAGTTCACCTGCCGGCATTGTCATTGGCCCCAATAATGTGATGTGGATCGTCACCACCGCGAGCAGCGTCAACAAGATTGCGAAGCTTTCCATCGCCGGTGTTTCCGGCCCAAATATCTACAGTGACATGTGGTGGGTGGGCAAGGTCGAAGATGGCTGGGGCATGTCCATTCAGCAGCACGGCCATATTCAATTCAACGCGCTCTATGTCTACGACAACGCCGGAAAACCGGTATGGTACGTGATGCCGGGCGGCACATGGAACGCTGATTTCACCAGCTATTCGGGGTCGATCTATCAGCCCACATCGGCGCCGCTGAATAACTACTCGCCCGCGCAATTCGTGGTCGGCGCCTCCCCGGGCAACATTACGATCAAGTTTACCGGCGCCACGACGGCGGTGCTGCAATACACCATAAACGGTATCTCCGGCCAGAAATCGATCGAACGCCAGGTCTTCGGCGCGGGGACCGCGCCTTTGCTGGTAGGCGATATGTGGTGGGGAGGATCCGCGCAAGATGGTTGGGGCATCAATCTGGTCCAGCAGCGCGGACTGGTGTTCGGTGTCTGGTATACCTATGCGAGTGACGGCAGAAGTACCTGGTATGTATTGCCGACGGGAAGTTGGAGCGGTACCACCTACAGCGGTACTTTTTACAGTACGACCGGATCCTCATGGCTGGGGGCCACCTACAATCCGGCGCAGTTGGTGGCCACCCCCGCCGGTAACATGAGCTTGAATTTCAGTACGCCGGACAGCGCCAACATGACCTATAACTTCATCGCCGGGCCGTTCGCGGCAACCACCCAAACCAAGGCGCTTGTTCGCCAACCCTACTGATGGCGCATCCGCTTATTCCCGACTGCGACCTTTGCGATACTGATGGTGGCGCCCTCATTTTTCGCACCGCAAAATGGCGCGTCGTCCGCGTTACAGGTGCCGAGGGTGATGCCTTTCGCGGATTTTGCCGGGTAATCTGGAACGATCACGTGAAGGAACTAACCGATCTGGCGCCGGACGACCGCCAGCAGTTCATGGAGGTCGTATTCAAAGTTGAAAAAGTATTGCGGACGAGCCTCTCACCGCACAAAATGAACCTGGCCAGTCTCGGCAATCTGACTCCCCATCTGCATTGGCACGTGATTCCGCGTTTCACCGATGACCCGGCCTTTCCCCGGCCGATATGGGCCGTGGACGTCACCGTGACGACAGGCCTTGATACACTGTCGGACAAGCACCGTCGCGGCACCGAAAACGGGGAGTGGGAAGTCGCGGTACGTCGCGCACTGGATTCCGAATGAGCATGTCCGCAAATTTGCATGCCCGTGTGTCTTGAACCGCCGTACTGTCGGCTTACCGACAGGTGAAAGGAACCGTAGATGGCCATCCAAACCGCGCCCAACTCCAAGCCGGGCTCGCTGTTTTTCACCGATGCCCGCACCTGCAAAGAATGGTTGAAGTCCATTCCGCTGACCAATATCCCCCAAGCCCAGCAGAATATTCTCGATGCATTACGAATACTCAATCGCAGCCCCGACTTCGTAGCGCTGGAACGCCTGACATGCATGGAATTGGCGCGCGACAAGGTCGCTTTCCTCCTGACCGAACAGCGTTCGCGTTACGCCGGCAAGACGATTCCGTTGTCCCACGGTGACAACGCCGCATGGCTGATTTCACGCACCTTGCTGACCGAAATGGAATCGGGCTATCGCCGATGCTGGATCGACGCCGTGAATGAAGACAGCCCACTGGTCACGCATGCCGCCTTGATCATCCAGCGCATCATTCGCTATATCGGCCTGCAAATGCTTATTGCCGGTTTCATTTACCGGCGCTTTGATCCGGCACTGTGGATGCGCCTGCACATGCAGTGGATGGAGGCGGAGTCGCGCGGTCTGGTTGGCAGGCGTGTCAAGGATTCCGTTGGCGCGATAGACGGCTACTCCACGGTGCAACAGGCGTTCACGGCGGTATTGCTAGGCCAGGCCGCCAACATCTACGAGCTCACGCCACGACAAATCGACTTCGTTGATGCCGTGTTGAAACGCTTCGGCCACAAGATTGAGGTGGCACGCGAGAGTTTGCACAATCCACAGGGTCTGCAATGCGCGGTGGATTTGCTGGCAAACGCCGGCTGCGGTTTTCACGCGCAGGTCGAACCTGCGGACCATGTGCGATTTCTTCAATTGGAAGATTTGTCCAAGTCCCTGCGGCGCCGCATCAAGAAACTTGCGGACGGCGAGGATCCTGGCAGCATGGACCTGCCAGCCGACTGGGCCGCCGCGGAGGCGCGCGAACAATTAGCCCGGCTGCACAAGCTCTGGTGCGAAGGTACCGCGATACGCTCGCCGGCGACGGTGCCCGACGACAAGGAGGCACAGCTGACCTTCGGCATTTCGGCAACGCACTTCTTCATGTCGGGCGATCTCTTTGAACAGCCGGACGTGAAACGTGAATTGACGCGGCAGGAAATGAACGACATCACCATGTTCGGCAAAGTATCGGAAGCGACCATCCGTTCCCGTTATGCGGAGTTCAATTACGGGACCGAAACCTGGGGAATCGTTGACGAGAGCCGCGGCTACTTGCGCCTGCTGCGCCCGGCCAACTCATCGCACGGTGTGGCCATCGGCAAACTGGTCGGCATCAAAATCGGCAAGCAGGACGGCTTCTATCTGGGGGTGGTTCGCGAACTTTCCGAAGAACTCGACGGCGCTATCTATGCCACGCTCGCGATGCTGCCGGGCAAACCGGAGGCAACGTCGGTGCGCTCGGCCGACACGCGTAATCGCGCCGGCGGAAGTTATGTACAAGGTTTCCGCCTGCCACCGATGGAATCTTTGAAGATACCGGAGACACTGGTGGTGCCGGCCACATTTGCCCAGCGTGGACGCGGCATCGATATCTTTCATGCCGGTCAAGGCAGCCCGAAAATGGTGAAGCTGCTGGATTTTGTCGAGCGCGGCGTGGATTTTGACCGGGTGACGATCAATTGACTCGCGAAGAGGTCGGGCGCGACAAACTGCAACGCCTCGCGAGTAATCGGGAAAATTATCCGCTCGGCATCGCCCCCCAAATCGACAAACACCAGCACTGGCGGGGCTTGCGGGCTGCTTTTGCCTGGTGAGGCGCACCGATGCTGGAGTTTGTCTTGTCGTCGATGGTCACCTTCACCTCCTTGACCAGCATGACAAATTTGTCGGATTCGTCCGTGATCTGACCGGCCATCTATTCAGGCGTATTGCCAATCGGCTCACCGCCGATGGCGAGACGTGTGCAGACCGCGGTCGTCACGTCGGCCGTGGTGGCGGTGCCACCCAGGTCGCGCGTGTGTAGCCTGGTATCAGCGGTTACCTGCTCAATGACCCGCATGACGCGCCTGGCCGCCTCCGTTTCGCCAAGATGTTCGAGAAGCATCACAATCGACCAAAAAGTACCGACCGGATTGGCGAGGCCCTTGCCCATAATGTCAAACGCAGAGCCATGAATAGGCTCGAACATTGATGGAAAACGACGTTCCGGATCCAGGTTTGCCGTCGGCGCGATACCGAGACTGCCGGCCAGCGCCGCCGCGAGATCGGAAAGCACGTCGGCGTGCAGATTGGTGGCGACAATGGTATCGAGGCTCCCGGGACGGTTGACCATTCGGGCCGTGGCGGCGTCCACCAGTTCCTTGTCCCATTTGACGTCCGCAAATTCCTTCGCAACCTGCGCTGCGATTTCGTCCCACATTACCATTGCATGACGTTGTGCATTGCTCTTGGTTATAACCGTCAGCAGCTTGCGCGGGCGCGATTGTGCCAGCTTGAAGGCGAAGCGAAGTATGCGTTCCACCCCGACACGCGTCATTATTGATACATCGGTCGCGACCTCGATGGGATGGCCTTGGTGCACACGTCCGCCGACACCGGCATATTCGCCCTCCGAGTTTTCCCGGACAATGACCCAGTTAAGATCATCCGAGTTGCATCGCTTGAGCGGCGCATCAATTCCCGGCAGGATGCGGGTGGGACGCACATTCGCGTACTGATCGAATCCCTGGCAGATCTTCAATCGGAGCCCCCACAAGGTTATGTGATCGGGGATATGTGGGTCGCCCGCCGAGCCGAACAGGATGGCGTCCTTGGCGCGCAAGGCGTCGAGACCATCGCCCGGCATCATCACGCCATGCGCGCGAAAGTAGTCTCCACCCCAGGCGAAGTCTTCAAATTCGAAGCAAAACGAGCCGTCAGCCGAAGCGAGTGCCTCCATGACCTGCCTGCCGGCGGGTACCACTTCCTTGCCGATGCCGTCGCCGGGAATGGTCGCAATGCGATAGGTCTTCATGAATTTCTCCATCATTGTGTTCAGTCAGGAATGTACTCTAGAGCGTCGGTGAACGACATGTTGGCTGATAAAGTGAATCCATCGTTAACTTGCATTTAACATTGGGGGGCGTGATGCGCGCCGACATCCAACCATCGGACCTCGGATTTTTCTCGACGCTTGCCACGGCGAGAAGCTTTAGTGCCGCCGCACGGGAACTCGGCATCACCACACCCCCCGTTAGCAAGCGACTGGCACAGATGGAGCCGCGGCTTGGACTGTCGCTCGTCAACCGCAACTGCCGGCGAAAGAGCCTGACACCGGAAGGCGAACTCTACCTTGCGCATGCACGCCGCATACTCGGTGAAATCGATGATCTGGCGGAACTGCTCGGCGTATCAAAATCCACGCCCCAGGGTTTGCGGCGGGCCAACGCGCCGCTGGGATTCGGACGCCGCCATGTCGCCCGCTGATCTTCAGGTTCGTGCGCAAGAATCCGGGGTCGAAGTGCAACTGCAGTTGTCGGTCAGCCCGCCGCTGTTGACCGATGACGCCTTTGACGTCGGCATTCGCTTCGGCGCGCCGCAGGACACGCGGGTCATTGCGCGACGGATCGCCCCCAACTGCAGACTGCTCGTTGCGTCGCCGGCTTACCTCATCAGGAATGGCGAGCCGAAGACACCGCACGACTTGACTCATCACAACTGTTTTGGTATCCGCCAAGGCGAGGAAGCCTACGGCACATGGCGCCTTTCGCGCGGACGCGGACGCAATTCAAAAACCGTGACGATCAAGACGCGCGGCAATCTTACGACCAATGATGGTGAGATTGCCATCAATTGGGCGCTCGACGGACACGGCGTTCTGATGCGCGCCGAATGGGACATTGAACGCCATTTGCGAAGTGGCCGCCTGGTGCGGCTGCTTTCACAATACGATACGCCCGACGCCGACATCTATGCCGTGTATCCGCAGCGGCATCAGCATGCGAGTCGCGTCAAGGCATTTGTTGAATTCCTGGCTGGATTTCTTCCCCGGCAGTCGACCCGGGCAGACAGGTGAAGAGCGCCTCCAAACAAACGTGATGCGCCGGCCAAAATTTGGCGGCATGTGAAGCAGGCTAGACAAATCGGCGGATCGGAACGTATGCCGCGCCGGCGGTTCACGTTCCAGATCTAATTCGCACATGGACGATTACACGAGGTATTCGGGCAATCACTCCATCCTGCGGGCAAGTACGCAGTCCGTTTGACCCCTTTCGACGGCAGAATGTCCCGCGTCGAACTAAGTCGAAAAATTGACCGCACAAACTGTCGGCAATTCTTACAGTCAACCATGATTTGATGGCTATTCACTTGATGGAGAGTCCCTACATTATTGATTTACTTCAGCAATTTCGGGCGTGGCTCAAATCGTGCTTTAAGTCGGTTCGTCGTGCAACTTCACGCCGCTGGCGGTTTGTTGCAAGCTAGGCTTTCTGCGAGCGAAAACGATTAACGAACTCACTTTTGAAAGGGATTCCCTATGAAGCTCAGAAAAGTATGTACGGTGCTGGCCGCACTGCCGCTGTTGTTGGGAATCACAGCGGCGAGTTCCGCGCACGCCAGCGTTATTCCCGGAAGCACGTTGTCCCCCTTGATCGTTGCTGGCGCCCCCCCAGACTCACCCGGAAACCGGGTTGATGCGAATACTCCCGCATCCGCATTTTCAGGCGTAGTGAGCATTAACATTCGATATGACGGTCAGTCTTTTATTTGCTCGGGTACTTTGGTGTCCAAACGCGATGTCGTGACTGCGGGTCATTGCATTGATACCAACGGAAACGGGAAGATAATTGATCTGAACAAACCAGGCAGCGATGTACGGGTGGTTTTCAACTCCCAACCGAATCCTGGTGATCCCGGGCGCGCGATAATCACCGCCACCAGCGTGTCGATGAACCCGAACTATCAGGGGTTCGGCAACTGCCCCTATGCGACCACGACCGACTTCTGCCTGAACGACGACATTGCTGTGGTTACAATGGGGCAGGACGCGCCCGACACGGCGAAGATCTTTAAAGCGTGGGATCCGAGCATGGGTGTGGACACAGGCCAACTCATCACGATGGTCGGGTACGGCCGCTCAGGCGACGGTATTGCAGGCTACACCACGGGTCCCGACTTTCGGATCAAGCGTAGCGGTCAAAACGTGATGGACTTGTTCGACCTCGACGATGAACAGCATTTTGCCAGCGGACCGCAAGAAGTCTGGTATGCAGATTTTGACGGCAACGGGCAGGACACTTTCTGCACCTTATTGGGCGTCTGTACACAGATACTCGCGAACGACAAGGAGGCCAATATCGGCGGAGGCGATTCCGGCGGTCCATCATTCATTTTCTATGACAACGATTATTACCTGGTGGGCAACAATACCTTTGGCGGCACGTTTTCCGGCCAGACTCCAGGCAGTTTCGGCACTTACTTCGGCGGCATGGTTGTTGGCGCGTATATGGACTACCTCGAGAGCGCAACCAATGGCCGGATAGATGTCCCGGAACCCTCGACCGGCGCACTGTTGCTTACTGCACTTGGCATTTTCGGATTTGCTGCGCGTCGCCGGAAACTGGAAGCAACCGCTGCTTGATCGCACTAGATTGCAGTAACGAAACCCCGCCTCGGCGGGGTTTTTTTTGCGGGAAACGCTGGTGGACACGGGCGAACAACAGATATTGCGGACATACGGCCGTTGATCCGTATGCCACCGGAAAAGTTGGTATTCAGTTGCGCTGCAGTTCGAGTGCGTCGATCACCAGCGCTGCCGCATTGAAACCGGTCTGTTCGAAAATTTCGACCATGCAAGTGGGTGAGGTCACGTTTACCTCGGTCAGATAGTCGCCAATGATATCGAGCCCGACAATGGTGAGGCCATCCGCCCGCAACTGCGGCCCCAATGATTCGGCAATCTCCCGGTCACGTATGGAAAGAGGCTGGGCAACGCCACGTCCGCCGGCGGCCAGGTTGCCGCGCGTCTCGCCTGCCTTGGGAATTCGCGCCAGTGCAAAGGGCACCGGCCGGCCATCGATCACCAGCACGCGCTTGTCACCCTTGGCGATTTCGGGAACATAGCGCTGTGCCATGATGGTCTCGGCGCCATTCTGGGTCTGCACCTCGATAATGGCGTTGCGGTTGGGATCATCCGCGCGGACCCGGAAAATCGATGTGCCACCCATGCCATCGAGCTTCTTAACGATGACATCACGGTGCTCGTCGATAAATGCGTGCACGCGCTCCATGTTAGGCGTCACCAGTGTCGCCGGCGTGAACTGCGGATATTTTGCTGTCGAGAGTTTTTCGTTGTAGTCACGAAGCGAACCGGCGCGATTGAAGACTCTGGCCCCTTGCCCCTCGGCGAGCTCCAGCAAAAGCGTCGAATACAGGTATTCCTGGTTGAACGGCGGATCCTTTCTCATCAGAATCGCGTCGAAATCGGCAAGGCTCGTTTCCGTCAGACCTTCAACCTGGTGCCAAAGGTGATTGTCCTCATGGACCGTTAGCGCTGCAGCCAGTGCCGTCACGTCGCCGCGCGACAAAGCCATGTGCCTCGCTTCAAATGCAAACACACCGTGTCCACGTTTCACCGCTTCGCGCATCATGAAGACGGAAGAATCCTTATATGCTTTGAGTCCCTCCAGCGGATCAACGATAAATGCGATCTTCATGCCCTAGTCTGCCGCCACCGCAGCCGCAGGCCGGATGTAGGTTGGCGATGCGGCGACGACCGGCAGCGCACCCACGTCGACGGTCTCGGACAGCGCCTGCAACTCCTTGGCTGCCGCCAGCATCGCAAGTCGCGCGACCACGCCATACGTATAAAAGCGGTTTGGCGGCGCGTCCGGCTGGCCCTGGCAATCGGGCGTATGACAATCGGTCTCAAAGGCGAGCGGCACAAAACTCATGCCACGAGAATTCAGGTTTTCATCGATCCCGCGATCGGTATTGACGCGATAGAACCCTCCCACCACAAACTGGTCGATCATGTACACCACCGGTTCAGCCACCGCGCCGTTGACGCTCTCAAAGGTGTGTACACCCTCCTGCACGATGACTTCGCTGACCTCAAGGCCCTCTTTGACAACCGCCATCTTGTTGCGCTCCTTGCGGTTGAGGCCGCGCACATCATCGGCTGAACGTGCGGTAAGAATACCCATACCGTAAGTGCCGGCATCGGCCTTGACAATCACGAACGGTTTTTCCCTGATGCCGTATTCGTTGTACTTCGCCTGCGTTTCCTTTAGCACCGCATCGACATTCGATGCCAGGCATTCTTCCCCTTCGCTGGCGCTGAAATTGACTTTTCCACATTGGCTGAACACCGGATTGATAAACCAGGGATCAATGCCGATGATCTTCGCGAAGTCTTCGGCGACGCGATCATAGGCATGGAAGTGCAGTGTCTTGCGGCGCGTGGTCCAGCCCGCGTAAAGCGGCGGCACTACCGCTTGCTGCAGGTTCTTCAGAATTTCCGGCACACCGGCCGAAAGATCGTTGTTCAACAGGATCGCACACGGGTCAAAGCCGTCCAGCATCAAACGGCCACCAACCCGTTTGATCGGTTCGAGAATGAGCTTTTTGCCATCGGGCAAGTCGAGCGAGGTCGGCGCGGTGATATCAGGCAGAAGTGAACCCACGCGCACATCGAGCCCGGCGCTTGTCAGGATTTTCTGGATCGCGGCGACATTGGTGAGGTAAAACAGGTTGCGCGTGTGATTTTCCGGGATCAGCAGAAAGCGCTGTTTGTCAGGACATATTTTTTGTACCGCCGACATGGCCGCATGGACACACAGCGGCAGGAAATCGGGATTGAGATTGTTGAAACCGCCAGGGAATAGATTGGTGTCTACGGGCGCCAGCTTGAACCCGGAATTCCGCAAATCCACCGACGTGTAGAACGGAAGCGTATTGTCGTTCCACTGACTGCGGAACCAGCGCTCGATGGCAGGCATGCTGCCGAGGATTTTCTTTTCCAGTTCCAGCAGCGGACCGGTGAGGGAGGTGGTGAGATGTGGGACCATGGATATCCGATTTCAGTGGATCGACGGTTATAGATGCGACCATCGTTGGTCGTTTCAAGGCCGTTCAGTTTACTCCCAAATGTTGCGCGTCCATGTGACAAGTTCTCACATGACCAGTGATAAAATTTCCTCATGAAAACCGTTGAAATTCATGCAAATAACGGCGCCGTCAGGCATGGGTAATCTGCCCGTTTCCCCGGTGCTGACGGCGACCCTGCTGCTCATTGCCTCCAATGTTTTCATGACGTTCGCGTGGTACGCTCACCTGAAAAATCTGTCCGGCAAGCACTGGTTCTTCGCTGCCATGGTCAGCTGGGGTATCGCGCTGTTCGAGTATTTGTTGCAGGTGCCGGCGAATCGCATCGGTTATACGCAGATGAATCTTGCACAACTGAAAATTCTGCAGGAAGTCATTACACTTTCGGTTTTCGTGCCGTTTGCGATTTTCTACATGCAGGAGCCGTTACGCTGGAATTACCTATGGGCGGGTCTATGCCTGATGGCAGCGGTCTATTTCATCTTCAAAAACTGACGCGCCGACAATTCGGAATCAAACCGGACAAGCCCTTTGCACCGAATTTCGCCTTCCTTGATTCCCATCCGTTGTCAGGGCGACGAACTGCCCTGCATTGCCCGGCATGACTGACGAAGATCCATGCACATTCACATACTCGGCATCTGCGGCACCTTCATGGGCGGCATTGCCGTCCTGGCACGAGGCGCCGGCCACACGGTAACCGGCTGCGACGAAGGCGTTTACCCGCCGATGTCGACACAGCTGGAATCCGCGGGCATTCGCCTTCACAACGGCTTTGATGCCGCGCAACTCGATGAGTTTGCGGCAGATCTTTATGTCGTCGGCAATGTTATGACACGTGGCATGCCGGTGATCGAGGAAATGTTGAATCGCAGCCTGCCCTACATTTCCGGTCCACAGTGGCTGGGCGAAAATCTGCTGTTCGGCAAGTGGGTGCTCGCAGTCGCTGGTACCCACGGCAAAACCAGCACCAGTGCGATGTTGGCGTGGATCTTGGACTATGCCGGCCTCGGCCCGGGTTTTCTGATCGGCGGCGTGCCAACCAATTTCGGCATCACCGCGCGCGCTCCGCAAGGAGATTCGCCGTTCTTTGTGATTGAAGCCGACGAATACGACACCGCGTTCTTCGACAAACGCAGCAAATTTGTTCACTACCGTCCGCGCACAACCATACTCAACAATCTCGAGTATGACCACGCCGATATATTTGCAAATGTTGAGGCCATCGAAACGCAGTTTCATCACCTCGTTCGAACGCTACCCGCCAACGGCCTGCTCGTCGCCAATGCTTGCGACGATCACATTCTACGAACCCTCGACAAGGGTTGCTGGACCATCGTGGAAACATTTGGCCCGGGCAGTACGTGGGATTTTCGACGCGGCGAACGTGATGCCCAGTTTCACGTGATGTTTAACCGGGGAGACCGCGGCATGGTCGATTGGGGCCAGATGGGCATACACAATACGCTCAACGCGCTCGCCGCGTTGGCGGCCGCCCGACACGCCGGCGTACCAATCAAGCTCGGCATAGAGGCACTGAATACGTTCACGGGCGTGGCGCGGCGAATGGAAAACAAGGGCGAAATTGACGGCGTGACGGTATACGACGACTTCGCCCATCATCCTACGGCGATTCAAACCACCGTCACCGGACTTCGAAAGCGAATCGGTACCCACGCAAGAATTCTCGCCGTGCTCGAGCCGCGAACCAACACCATGAAACTTGGCGCGATGAGTGCCGCACTGCCCGGCTCACTCGCGAACGCCGATGTGGTGTTCGTTTATGCAAACAATCTTGGCTGGGATGTTGCGAGTGCGTTTGAGTCCATCGGATCAAGGACCGGTGTGTTTGAGAATCTCGATGCGATGGTTGACGCCATTGTCGTGATGTCAAAACCGGGCGATCATATTCTGGTGATGAGCAATGGTGGATTTGGAGGTGTCCATGGGAAAATTTTGGGGAAATTGGCACGGCGTGAGATGAATGGAACCGCGAAATAGCATCAACGCCCTGATCTTCGCGCCACACCTGGTGACGTAGCCGCAAACGTAACTTGCCCATTCGGACCCATACGGCGCGCCGCTCGGGGGTGTAAATAGTTTTGTGTAATCGGTCATTAGGCAGGAGACTGCCGCCTACA
>JBDTSU010000087.1:0-11677 GCA_039930965.1 Betaproteobacteria bacterium | reverse complement strand
AATTCCCGCTTTCGCGGGAATGACAATGTTTGGAACACGTGCACGCTTAATCTCATCGCAGTTTCAACGTGGAAAGTCCGAAAAGAACCAGCAGCATCGTGATAATCCAGAAGCGCAAGGTAAGGTTTCTGGTCTCCGCCGCACTGCGTGCTTAACCGGCTGCGCCGGTTAGCGTCGCCCAAACCTTCCCGTCGTGCGCTCGCAAGTTTTTTCATCGGAGTTTCAACGTGGAGAGCCCAAAAAGCACCAGCAGCATCGTGATAATCCAGAAGCGCACGACGACCTGGTTTTCTTTCCATCCCTTCAATTCGTAGTGGTGATGCAGCGGCGCCATGCGGAACACGCGCTTGCCGGTGAGTTTGAAACTGATCACCTGGATCATTACCGACAGCGTTTCCACCACGAACACGCCGCCCATGATGATCAGGACGATTTCCTGCCGGCAGATCACGGCGATCAATCCCAGCGCGCCGCCCAGCGCCAGCGCGCCGACGTCGCCCATGAATACTTCGGCCGGGTAGGCGTTGAACCACAGGAACGCCAGGCCCGCACCGGCGATCGCGCCGCAGAAGATCGCGAGTTCCCCCGCGCCGGCGATATGCGGCACACCGAGGTACGTCGAGAACACGCGGTTGCCGGCGACGTAGGCAAAGATCGCCAGCGCCGAGGCGACCATCACCGTCGGCATGATGGCCAGTCCGTCGAGGCCGTCGGTGAGATTGACGGCGTTTGAGAAGCCGACCACCACGAACCAGCCGAGGACGATGAAGCCGAGGGTGCCGAGCGGAATGGCGACGGTCTTGAAAAACGGCACGATCAGGTCGGTCTGCTGCGGCAGGTTCGCCCGGTACGCAAGGAAGGACAGCGCCAGCGCGGCAATCACGGTCTGCCAGAACATCTTGGTGCCCGCCGACAGTCCCTTCGGATTGCGGTGCACCACCTTGCGGTAGTCGTCAACCCAGCCGATGACGCCGAAGCCGATGGTGGTCACCAGGCACGCCCACACATAACGGTTCTCCAGGTCGCCCCAGAGCAGCGTGGTGATGGCGACGGAAACGAGGATCAGCGCGCCCCCCATCGTCGGCGTGCCCGCCTTGATCAGGTGCGACTGCGGTCCATCGTCCCGCACCGCTTGGCCGATCTTCATGGCGGTCAGCTTGCGGATCATGCGCGGCCCGACGAGGAACGAAATCGCCAGGGCCGTCATGGCCGCGAGGACCGTGCGCAGCGTGATGTACTGGAAGACATTGAAAGCGCGGATGTCTTTGGCCAGCCATTGAAACAGCTCTAGCAGCATGGGCGTCGCCCTCCTTGGATTGCGCCCGCCGCGGCCGGCGAGCACCACCAGCCGACCGCCATTCCCGGTTCGAAACAGGTTGCCGCGCGCATCAGTGATGGCCTCCGCTGTAGCCGGGCACGAGTTGTTCGACCACGTGTTCCATTTTCATGAAGCGCGATCCCTTCACCAGCACGCTCGCGTGCGGCTCAAGCAGCGGTCGCAGCGATGAGACCAGCTCTTCGCCGGTGGAGAAGTGCGCCGCCCGCGGGCCGAAGGCCGCCGCCGTCTCGCGCGACAGCTCGCCCAGCGCGAACAACCGGTCGATGCCCGCGGCGCAGGCATAGGCGCCGACCTCGCGATGCATCGCCGCGCCGTTGACGCCCAGTTCACCCATGTCGCCCAGCACCAGGTAGCGCGGTGGTTTGCGGCCGGCCAGCACACGGACGGCCGCTTTGACGGAGTCGGGATTGGCGTTGTAAGTGTCGTCGATGATGGTGGCCGAATTGTGGCCGCTGAAGGTGCGCAGGCGTCCCGCCACACCGGCGAAATTATCGAGGCCGCGACGGATGGCCTCCAGTGGAATATCCAGGGCGCAGGCGCCTGCCGCCGCCGCCAGCGCATTGTTCCGATTGTGTTCGCCAGGTACCTGCAGGTGCACGCCGATCTGGTGGCCGCGCCATGCGATGCCGAGTTCGTCCGCACCGAATGTGCCGACGACGTCATCCTCCGGCGCGATGCCGAAGGTGATGACGCGATGTCCGTGGACACGGTCGCACCAGTAGTTGCCGAAGCGGTCATGCATGTTGACCACGGCGATGCCCTCCGGCTTGAGCGCGCCGTAGATCTCGCCTTTCGCCTGCGCGATCGTCTCGCGGCTGCCGAGTTCGCCGATGTGCGCCGTCCCGGCCATGGTCACCATCGCCACATCCGGCTCGACCAGGCGCGTGAGGTAATCGATTTCACCGAGGTGGTTCATGCCCATCTCGAACACCGCGTAGCGATGATGCGCGCGCAGCCGCAGCAGCATCCGCGGCACGCCGATGTCGTTGTTGAGATTGCCCTCTGTGGCCAGCACCGCGTCGGCATCGCCGGTGTGCGCCGCCAGGATGCTGCGCAACATTTCCTTGACCGTGGTCTTGCCGTTGCTGCCGGTCAGGGCCAGCGTGGGGAGGGTGAACCGCCTGCGCCAGAAGCGGGCGGTGTGCCCCAGCGCCATACGCGCGTCGCCCACCAGCAATTGCGGCATCGACACGCCGGCCACGGCATGCTCGACCAGCGCGGCCGCGGCGCCACGCGCCTGCGCCTTGGCGACATGATCGTGGCCGTCAAAATTCTCGCCTTTGAGGGCCACGAACAGGTCGCCGGCCTTGAGCGTGCGGCTGTCCGAGGACACGCCGGTCAATTCGACATCCTGCGCAGGCGCTGACGCCCCCAGTTCATGCGCGACCGCCGCCAGCCGCAGCGAGAAGCCGGCGCTCATGCGCGCGCTCCGCGCCATGCCAACAGCGCTTCCTGCGCGACTTCCACATCGCTGAAGTGGTGTTTGGTGTCGCCGATGATCTGGTAATCCTCGTGCCCCTTGCCGGCGATGACGACGATGTCGCCCGGGCGCGCCCCGTTCAGCGCCTCATAGATTCCCTGCTGGCGGTCGGCGATGGCGCGATACGGCGCATTGCCCATGCCGCCCTCGATGTCGCCGATGATGCGTTGCGGATCCTCGGTGCGCGGATTGTCCGAGGTGATGATGGTCAGGTCGGCGTAGCGCGCCGAAATCGCGCCCATTTGCGGCCGCTTGCCGCGGTCACGGTCGCCGCCGCAGCCGAAGACCGAAATCAGCCGGCCGTTTTCCGGCACAATCGCCGCCACCGTGGACAGCGCCTTCTCCAGCGCATCGGGGGTGTGCGCGTAATCGACCACCACCAGCGGCTTGTCGCTGGTTTTGCCACCGACTCTCACGGTCTGCATGCGCCCGGGCACCGGCGGCAGTCGTCCGGCGATCTCCGCCGCGCGCCCCAGCGTCAGGCCGCCGGCGATCAGCGCGCCGATCACCGCGAGCAGATTGCCGATGTTGAATGCGCCGAGAATGTCAGACTCGACGCGCGCCGCCCCGAACTCGCCGGTGACCTCGAAGGCAAGCCCGCTGGGCGAAACGGCGACACTCTTCGCCGCGAGGTTGGCGAAGGTGCCGTTCTGCCGCATGCTGTAACGGATCAGCTCGACACCGGCGCGATCGGCCACCTGGCCGGCGAGCTTCACGCCGAACGGGTCATCGACATTGATAACGGCGTGCTTCACCCCGCGCAGGTCAAACAGCCGCGCCTTGGCTTCGCCATAGCGCTCCATCGTGCCGTGATAATCGAGGTGGTCGCGCGTCAGGTTGGTAAATACCGCCACGTCGTACTTGATGTCGGCGACGCGTCCCTGGTCGAGGCCGTGGCTGGAGACTTCCATCGCGCAGGTGGTCGCGCCGGCGCGCAGGTAGTCACGCAGCATGCGTTGCAGCGCGACTGCGTCCGGCGTGGTGTTGTCGGAGGGCTGCAGGGGGCCGTTGGCGTTGCCGACGATGCCGTTGCCGATGGTGCCGATCACGGCCGATTTCCGGCCCGCCAGCTCAAAACCCCGGGCGATCCACTGCGACACCGAGGTCTTGCCGTTGGTGCCGGTCACGCCGGTCATCCACAGCGCTTCGGCGGGATGCCCGTAGACGTGGCCGGCAATCTGGCTCGCGTGCGCCTTGAGGTCGGGGACGCCCAGATGCGGCACCTTCCAGTCGGCGTTCCAGGTGAAGTCCCGTGCCTCGAACAATACCGCGGAGGCGCCGCGGGTCACCGCATCGGCAATGAAATCGCGTCCGTCGCGGGTGGCGCCGGGATAGGCGAGGAAGGCCACGCCGCGCCGCGCCTCGCGGCTGGAGGAGGTGACTTCATCGACCGGCGCCGGCAAGGTCGCCATCGCGTTGGCGAGTTGCACTTCACTGAAGCCGGCCGCGAGCGAACCCGTGCCGTTGTGCGCGGATTCGCCGGCCTGATAGAGGCGCGCGGGCGTGATCATCAGCCGCGTTCCTTCGCCACCGGCGCCGCGTTCGCCTCGCGTAACTGCGGCGCTTGCGGTGCATCGGGCAGCACGCCGCTCATGCGCAACGACTGCGACATGACGCTGGCAAACACCGGCGCCGAGACGTCACCGCCGAAATGCTTTCCCGCGGCGGGTTCATCGATCATCACGGCGATGATGAAACGCGGGGCCGACGCCGGGCCGTAGCCGACAAAGGAAGAAACGTACAGGTGCTCGGCATATTGACCGTTCACCAGTTTGTGCGCCGTGCCGGTCTTGCCGGCGATGCGGTAGCCCGGCACGGCGCCCTTGGTCGCGGTGCCGCCCGCCTGCGTGACGGTTTCCAGCATCTGCGACATGGTCTTCGCCGTCTTCGGCGAGAGGATCTGCTTGCCGATGACGTCGCCATCGCGCTTCAGGAACGTGGCCGGCAACAGCACCCCGTTGTTGGTGAAGATGGTGTACGCCCGCGCCAATTGGATGGCGCTGACCGAGATGCCGTAACCGAATCCCATCGTCGCCTGTTCGATCGGCTTCCAGGTCTTGACCGCGCGCAGCCGGCCGCTGGCCTCGCCGGGAAAGCCGGTCCGCGGCACGCTGCCGAATCCGAGCTCGTTGTATAGCGACCAGAGCCGCTCCGAGGGCATTTGCAGCGCGATCCTGGCGGTGCCGATGTTGCTCGATTTCTGGATGATCTCCGCGACCGTCAACTGGTCGGAGCGGTGCGGCAGGTCGGTGATGGTCTTCTGGCCGATGGTCAGGCCCGGCCCGGTAACGATGACCGTCTCCGGCCGGACAATGCCGGCCTCCAGCGCGGCCGACACGGCAAACGGCTTGAAGGTCGATCCGGGCTCAAACGTATCGGTGACGCTGCGATTGCGCGCCTGCCGGGGATTCCAATTGACGCGATTGTTCGGGTTGAAGTCGGGCTGGTTCACCAGTGCCAGGACTTCGCCGGTCTTGGCGTCGAGCATTACCAGCGCGCCGCCTTTGGCTTTGTTGGCCTCGACGGCGGCCTTCAGCTCGCGATGGGCGAGATACTGGAAACGCTCGTCGATCGACAGCTTGAGCGGCTTGCCCTCGCGCGGCGCCTTCAGGTTCTCGATGTCCTCGACTATGCGGCCCTTGCGATCCTTGATCACGCGCCGCTGTCCCGGCGAACCCGACAGCAGCGATTGCTGCGCGAGCTCGATCCCTTCCTGCCCCTGGTCTTCCTGTCCCGTGAAGCCGATCACGTGGGCGGTGACGTCGCCGGCCGGATAGAAACGGCGGAACTCGCGCTGCTGGAAGACGCCCGGGATTTTCAGCGCGATGACATTCGCCGCCTGGTCCGGCGACAACTGGCGCTTCAACCAGACAAAATTCTTGTCCTTTTCCGCGAGGCGCGCCGCCAGGGCCTTGCGGTCCATGTTGAGCGCCTTGGCGAGGACGCCCAGTTGCAGGTTGTCGAGGTCCATTTCGGCCGGGCTCGTCCAGATGGATTCCACCGGCGTGGAGATGGCCAGCGGCTTGCCGTTGCGATCCATGACGGCGCCGCGCGACGCCGGCATGTCGACGACGCGCATGAAACGCGCCTCGCCCTTCGCCTGCAGGAAATCGTTGTTCAATCCCTGCAGGTAAAAGGCGCGCGCCAGCAGCAACGCGAACGCCGCGAGGCACAACAGCAGGACGATGCGCGAACGCCAGCCCTCGAGCTTCAGCCGCAGATTTGCCTCGAGGCGATTCGACGAGAAGTTCATTTGGCCGGGTCCGGACTGGTATCGGCCGGCAACAGCACGATCACGGTTTTTTTCGCGTCCGGCTGTCGCATCCCCAAATCGCGCGAGGCTTTCAGCTCGATGCGTTTGCCGTTGCCCTGGGTCTGCGATTCGATCTGCAGCTCGCGCCACTCGTTGTCGAGCTTGCGTTCCGCTTCCTGCTCGGTTTGCAGTTCGATGAAGAACTTGCGGGCCTGATGCTGTGACGTCACCACCGACAGCGCGCAGCCGATCAGCAGCAGGAGCAGGAGCGTGTTCAGGCGGGTCATGGTGCGCGCCTCATAGCTTGACCGCCGTGCGCATGATGGCCGAGCGGGCCCGCGGGTTGGCGGCGATCTCGGCCGCCGAGGCACGCACCGGTTTGCCGATGACTTTCAGGGTGGCGTCGTTGACTTCATTGGCGCGGATCGGCAATTTCGAAGGCAGGTGGTCCGCCTTCGCCGCGTTTTGCATGAAACGCTTGACGATACGGTCTTCCAGCGAGTGAAACGCGATGACGACCAACCTGCCTCCAGTCCGCAAGCCTTCCAGCGCCTGCGGTAACACCTGCTCTATTTCTTCAAGCTCTTGATTGATGAAAATCCGAAGAGCCTGAAACGTGCGGGTTGCGGGGTGCTGGCCCGGCTCGCGCGTCCGGACGGTTTTACCCACGAGCTCGGCAAGCTCGCGCGTCGTCCGAATACGTCCGATGACCCTTGCCGCAACAACCGCTCTTGCAATCTGCCTAGCAAACCGTTCTTCACCATAGCGCCAGATAACCTCCCCGATTTCTTGTTCTTCGGCGCGGTTCAGCCATTCCTCGACGGTCTCTCCACGCGATGTATCCATGCGCATGTCGAGCGGCCCGTCGAAGCGGAAACTGAAGCCGCGATCCTGTTCATCCAGCTGCGGCGACGAAACACCCAAGTCCGCCAGCATTCCATCCAGTACCTGTTTTCGACTTCCCGATACTTCTTCCAGCACGTCGCCCAATTCGCTCATTGCCACGTGGTGCAGCGAAAAACGCCGGTCCTGCTTCGCCAGATGCTGACCCGCCGCCACGGCGCGCGGGTCGCGGTCGATGGCGATCAATCGTCCCTCTGGCCCCAATCGTCCGAGAATGGCGCGCGCGTGTCCGCCGCGGCCGAACGTGCCATCGACGTACACGCCGTCCGGCTTGACCGCGAGCGCATCGACTGCCTCTTCCCGCAGCACAGTGATGTGAGCGGGGGTTGGAGCGACGGGCGGATTTGCGGGCTCATCCATGCCGCCCTAGAGAGAAAAATTCTCGGTGCCGGGCGGCAAGCCTGCCGCGCCGGAAGTCAGCGACTTGAGTTGCGCGTCCCAGGCACCGGCATTCCATATTTCGAAATGCGTGCCCTGGCCGATGAACATCACCAGCTTTTCAATGCCCGCGTATTTGCGCAGCTCGGGTGATATCAGCACGCGGCCGTTGCCGTCGAGGACATGCTCCTCGGCGAAACCGATCAGCAGGCGCTTCCAGACACTGGCAGTGCGGTCGAGGCTGGGGAAGGTCATGACGCGATCGCGGATCGGCTCCCAGTTCTTCAACGGGTACAGCAGCAGGCAGCCTTCGGGATGGGCGGTCATCACCAGCTTGCCCGCGCTCGGCGCGGACAAGGGTTCGCGATGCTTGACCGGGACCGCCATGCGTCCCTTCACATCGAGATTAAGTTCCGACGCACCCTGAAACACGATCGATGGACCCCTCTGTTTATTGATTTTTTTTGACTGCAAATGAATTGGCAATGGCGAAACCCGGGCACAAAACCCACCCGCGTTCGCACTTCCCGGGGCATCGATGGCGACCCCAAGTCGCTTCGAATTCCCATTTCAACCCACTTTTCACCACTTGTGGGCACTATAGGCATAAAAAAACCCGTGGTCAAGCGGGAAATAGAGATTTTTTCGTTATGAGTCAGATACTTAGCGCATATTCTTCACAAGAATTTTCTGTGGAAAACTTCGTTGATAATTAATAACATACCCCGCGAACCTAAAGTAACTTCGCAGGAATTGTCGCAACAAAATCATGGGTTTACTGTATTTATATACAACTGCTGACATTTCCCCTGAAAGCCCTGTTGCGCGGCACGATTCATGACCCGGCGTATCCATAGCCGATACTTTTTCGTGCCGGACAAAGACCGCGCGCGGCGTAATATCGGCTGTGTTTTTGCCCCTGGAAGGATTGCCCATGTGCCGTTTGTTTCTTTTCCTGTTCCTGCTGGTCGCTGGCGCGTCGACGCACGCCGCGGACCGCGCCCGGAACCCCGACATCGAGAAGATCGTCAAGGAAATTTCCGCGCAACGCATCGAAGCGACCATTCGCAAGCTGGTGAGTTTCGAGACCCGCAATTCGCTCTCCGATACGGTGAGCGAAAGCAAGGGTGTCGGCGCCGCGCGGCGCTGGATCAAAGGGGAACTCGAGCGCTGCAACGCGGCAAACGGCGGGCGCATGAGCGTCGAGTTCGACGAACATCTCGCCCCGGTCAGCGCGCGCGTTCCGCAGCCGACGCCGATCGTCAACGTCGTCGCCACCCTGCCCGGCGTTCAGGCCGAAAGCCGCGAGCGCATGTACGTCGTCAGCGGCCACTACGACTCGATGCGCGGCACCCCCACCGACCCGGACGGCTTCGCACCGGGCGCGAACGACGATGGCTCCGGCACCGCGGCCGTCATCGAACTCGCCTGCGTGATGTCCAAATACCGGTTCGACGCGACCCTGGTATTCATGGCCGTCGCCGGCGAAGAGCAGGGCCTGCTCGGCTCGACTTTCTTTGCAAAAGCCGCGAAAGCGAAAGGCCTGAATATCGCCGGCATGATCACCAACGACATCATCGGCAACTCCAAAGGCTCCGACGGCAAGGTCGTGCGCGACCGGGTGCGGCTGTTCGCCGAGGGTGTCACGCCGATGAAAGAAATGAGCGACGAGATGCTGACCATGATCCGCACCGGCGGCGAAAACGATTCCGGTGCGCGGCAACTCGGCCGTTTCATCAAGCGGGCCGCGGAACATTACCTGCCGAAATTCAAGGTCGATGTCATCTATCGCCGGGATCGTTTTCTGCGCGGCGGTGATCACTCGCCGTTTCTCGATGCCGGTTACGCGGCCGTGCGCATGACCGAACCCAATGAAGATTTTCGTCACCAGCACCAGAACGTGCGCGAAGAAAACGGCGTGAAATATGGCGACCTGCCGGAGTATGTCGATTTCGCCTACGCGGCCAATGTGACTCGCGTGAACGCGGTGGCGCTCGCCTCGCTGGCGCATGCGCCGTCCGCGCCGCAGGAAGTGCTGATGGAAAACCTGTTCCTCGAGAACAACACCACCTTTCGCTGGAAGGCCAACCCGGAACCGGATGTGGTCGCGTATCGCGTCGTCTGGCGCGAGACTACCGCGCCGTTCTGGCAACACAGCGAGGACTTCGGCAACGTCACGCGTGCCACCGTCATCGGTGTCTCCAAGGACAACGTGGTGTTTGGTCTGCAGGCGATCGACAGGCAGGGCAATGTCAGCGTGGCCACTTTTCCGAAGCCTTTCCGGCGCTGAGCCGTGTCCGTGCGCCGCCGCGCCTTCCAGGCTGCCACCCGGGTCTGCCTGGTCACCGCGCTGGCCTGCCTGGTGGCGCTGGCCCGCAGCGCGCCGGACGACGTTACCGCACCGGAGCCTTCATCGTCCGCCGATCCTGTCTATGCGCTGACTGGTCAACCACTGGTGCACGCGCTGCGCGGCGGCGGATTCACGTTGTATTTTCGTCATACCGCAACCGATTTTTCCCGGCTCGACGGACGCATGAAGGATTACCGGGACTGCGCGCATCAGCGCATGCTGTCCGACAAGGGGCGCGAGGAAGCACGCGAAATCGGCAAGGCCATCGCCGCCCTGCGCATTCCGGCCGGCGAGGTGCTTGCCAGTCCCTACTGCCGCACCACCGAAACCGCGACCCTGATGTTCGGCCGAGCGGTCGGCGCCAACGAAATCCGCGAGGAAGCCGGCAACAATTACGCCGCGCTCAAGCGCCTTCTGGCAAAACCGGCCGGTGCTCGCGGCACCAATCGGATGATCGTCGGGCATGGCACGCCGTTTCGCGCCATTGCCGGGCCGCCGCACCTTGCCGAAGGCGAAGTAGCGGTACTGAAGCCGCTGGGTGACCGGTACCTGATCGTTGCACGGATTACCCCGGGCGACTGGACGACCCTCCTCGACGTTGCCGCAAGATCAGGATCGGGCCGCTAACCGGGAACGTGTTGCCCGCCGCGTCTCACTGATCGTCGCGATCTTCCTTACCCTGCGCCGGCGATGTTGACCCGTCCGTTGCCGGTGAATCGGGCCGATATTCGAGGATATCGCCTGGCTGGCAGTTCAAATAGGCGCAGATGTTTTCCAGCGTCGAAAAGCGGATGCCCTTGACCTTGCCCGATTTCAGCAACGAGAGATTCTGCTCAGTGATGCCAACATAGGCCGCGAGTTCCTTGGATTTCATCTTGTGACGCGCCAGCATCACGTCGAGATTGATGATGATGGCCACTAGATGAATTCCCGGTTTTCTTCGGCGAGGCGGCGGCCTTCCTCCATCATTCGCGCGATCAGAAAGAACAGCGCGCACATCAGCAGGACCGCCATATCGTCGCTCGACAGATTGACCATGGTATGGATGCGTTCCTGACCGAGCAGATGGACCAGCGCCCCCACCCGTGCGTGCATGGCAAGCAGCGACAGCAGCTTGGCGAGCAACAGGTATCCGGAAAATGCCCGCAGTTGCCCGACGGTCTCGCGTTCAAAAAATTCGCCGCGCTCGAATCCGCGCAGCATCCGGTCGAGTTGGTAAAACGCCCAGACCAACGCCGCCAGATAGGGCAGGCTGATGGCGCCGATCAGCAATCGATCGCTCAGCGATAAATCAGCCAGCGCATTGGCGGGAAGTCCGCCCAGGTGCAGCTTGAACACGAAATGAGTCCCACCGGCCGTTGCCGGCCAGCACCAGGTAAGGAGGTAGATCGCAATCACCCCGAATACAAATACGGCTCCGCCGACCCGGATGTATCGGCAAAGCCGGCGGATGGCAGGAGAAATCTCATTCATAGTTGCCTCTCAACAAATAATTATTGTAAAACAGTAATTATTGATTATAATATGACTATATTACTCCCTCGCCGCGAGCGGGACGGGAAATCCGAACAGTTTAAGTACCGGCGTTTGCATCAAAGCCTTCGCCATCTCTCTTTGCACTCCTAGTGGCGCGACTTGCTAATTTCGATAAATGAAACGGATGGATTTTCGTGGGAAAGCGTTGCGTATCAATGCCATGGTTTGCGCATTGCCGACGAAGGTCTTCCCCCTTTTCTAAAGGGGGATCGAGGGGGATTTTAAGGTGGTCATGCTCGCGGGGAGGTTGCCAATTGTCACCACCGAAAATCCCTCCCGGCCTCCCTTTACAAAAGGGAGGAGTGAGCCAGGGCGGCTTCAAAAAAGGTGCCGGTTCATGCATCGTAATTTCTGTGTCGCTAAACTTGTGAGGATTGAAAAATGGGGTCTTCGCGTTTTAGTGTGGGTACTTTTGGGTCATTTTAGAGTGCGGGGAGC
>JBDTSU010000086.1:0-11680 GCA_039930965.1 Betaproteobacteria bacterium | reverse complement strand
GACTCGCTTCAAAATCAACGAGATATGAGTATAACCTAACATGCCACGTGGCGGAAAAGATTCTCCGGCCGGGAAATCAGCCCAGGCCGAGGCCATGGCCGCGGCAGCCAGTTTCGTGACGGTGGACGACAATGCAGCGGGGCAGCGCCTCGATAACTTTCTGGCCACGCACTTGAAGGGTGTTCCCAAGAGCCACGTCTATCGAATTGTGCGATCCGGCGAGGTTCGGGTAAACAAGGGCCGGGTCGACGCGGCATACCGCCTGGAACACAACGATGTCGTACGAATCCCGCCGGTTCGAATCGCGGACAAGGCGGCAAACCCCGGCATTGACGCGGCTTCGCGGGCATTTTCGGCCGGAACGGCAGGCGGCACGCGGGGTCTGGCTCTGGACGTGCTCTTTGAGGATGATGCGCTGCTGGCCATCAACAAACCCGCGGGAATGGCCGTCCACGGCGGCAGTGGCATCAGTTTTGGTGTCATCGAGGGCCTGCGCGCCCTGCGTCCCGCCGCGAAATTCCTCGAACTGGTGCACCGCATCGATCGCGAAACCTCGGGCGTCTTGCTGGTTGCGAAGAAACGCAGTGCCCTCACGGCGATGCATGCCATGCTGCGCGGCGAATCTGCCGAGCGCATTGAAAAGCGCTACCTTGCCCTCGTGAAAGGAGACTGGCCGGACGCGCGCCGTCATATCCGCACGCGCCTGGCGAAATACGTGACGGCCGCGGGCGAGCGCCGCGTATCGGTGGACGAGGACGATGGCCAGGAATCGCATACCATCGTGACGCGCATCGAGAAACTGCCCGGTGCAACGCTGCTCGATTGCGAAATCAGGACCGGCCGGACCCATCAGATTCGCGTGCACTTGGCATCGATGGGATTCCCCATCATCGGCGACGACAAGTACGGTGATTTTGCCCTCAACAAACATGTGGCTGCGGCCAAACATGGCGGCTTGAAGCGCATGTTCCTGCATGCGCGCCTGATGGCATTCCCGCATCCGGCAACGGGCGAGAAGCTGGGCATCGAGGCGCCGCTGTCGCCCGATCTCGGCAAGTATCTCGATTACCTGCGGCGGGTCTGACGGCGCCGATGGCACAGTCCGGCCAACGCTATGACCTGATCGTCTTCGATTGGGACGGCACCATCATGGACTCGACCGGCTTGATCGCCGATAGCATTCAACTTGCCGCACGGGAGATGCGGTTGCCGGTACCGACGCTCGAACAGGCGAAATCGATCATCGGCCTCGGTATCAACGATTCGACGCGGCGACTCTTTCCGCAACTCGATGCATCGGCACAAACCCGGTTTGCGCTGACCTATCGCAAATATTTTGTTGCGCGCGATCACGAGGCACCGCTGTATGACGGCATTCGCGAACTGCTGTCGAGCCTGGCGTCACCGCAGCGCTTTCTCGCGGTCGCCACCGGCAAGCCGCGCGCCGGCCTCGAGCGCGCCTTCGGGCATACCGGCCTGAAATCACACTTCCACTATTCGCGATGCGGTGATGAGGGATTTCCCAAGCCGCATCCCGACATGCTGCGGCGGCTGATGGACTTTTCCGCGGTCGAACCCGACCGCACGCTGATGATCGGCGATACGACCCACGATCTCGAGCTTGCGCAAAACGCCGGTGTTGATGCGCTCGCGGTTACCTACGGGGCCCATCCGCGCGCGGCCCTGGCGGGTTTGCCGGCAAGGGATATCGTTGACAGCGTCGATGAGTTGTCCCGATGGATCCGGACAAACGCATAGATCGCATCCGGCGGGTGTGCCGGCGCGGACAATTGCCGGAAGGCGGCATCGCCGTGCGCTTCGCGATCACCCGGCAGGGGCGCGAGTTGCCGGCATTCGCGATTGCCTATGCGGGAGAGGTTTATGCCTACGTCAACATTTGCCCGCACCGCGGGACGACGCTTGACTGGCAGCCGGGGGAGGTGTTCGATGAATCTGGCTTATACTTGATTTGCGCGACGCATGGCGCCCTGTTCGAGCCCGGTACCGGGATCTGCGTCGCAGGTCCCTGCCAGGGCGCTTGCCTGCAGAAAATCCCCGTGAGGCTTGAGGCCGGAAATGTCGTGCTTGAGCGCGACGTCCTGAGTAATTTCAAAGACGAATGAACTAGGCATATGGACACACCACAGACCACCGGCAGCGTGGAAAAAAACGCACTGGAAAACCTTGCGTTTGAGACGCTGGCCGAATTGCGCCGTAGCCGTCGCTGGCGGGTTGCGCTCAGCCTGGGCTGGTTGATTTTCTTCTTTCTGTTGCTGTTTGCGGCAATGGGCTGGGTCGGCGGAAAGCGCGAGGCGGGCGCTCTTGAAAAGCACACTTCGCTGGTTGAGCTCAAAGGGGTTATCTCGGCCGATTCGAAGGCATCCGCCGACAAGATCATCGGCGCGCTGCAACAGGCTTTCAAGGACAAGAATACCCAGGGCGTGGTGCTTCGCATTAACAGCCCCGGTGGAAGTCCGGTGCAATCAGGCTACATAAACGACGAGATCAAGCGCCTTCGGGCGAAGCACAAGGACATTCCGTTCTATGTCGTGGTGCAGGATGTCTGCGCCTCCGGCGGCTACTATGTTGCCGCGGCAGCCGACAAGATCTTTGTCGACAAGGCGTCCATTGTCGGCTCGATCGGCGTTCTCATGGACGGGTTCGGCTTCTCCGGCACCATGGAAAAACTCGGCGTTGAGCGTCGTCTGATCACCGCCGGGCAAAACAAGGGCTTTCTTGATCCGTTTTCGCCGGCCAATCCCGAACAGCAAAAGCTCGCCAGCCAGATGGTTGCCGAAATACACCAGCAATTCATCAAGGTGGTGAAGGAAGGGCGCGGCAAGCGCCTGAAGGAAACGCCGGACATGTTCTCCGGACTGGTCTGGTCGGGCGAAAAGAGCGTCGAACTCGGACTGGCCGATGGTCTCGGCGGACTCGACTACGTGGCGCGCGAGATCATCAAGGCGGAACAGGTCGTCGACTACACGCAGGACGAGTCGTTTTCGGAACAGTTGGCACGCAAGCTCGGGGCATCTGCGGCGGAAACGATCTGGAGCCGGTTGCTGTCCGTCACGCCGGCCGGGGGTACCGGATTGCGCTAGGTCACCGCGTTTGCGGCAACTTCCCGTGTTGCCGAATGGCGCTTTCCCGTTTCAAGACTTCCCGACTACCGATCCAAGGCAAGGCGAAATTCCCGAGACATGGTGCGGAATCAAACAAACGAATCCACTGCGACTGACGCGACCGGGATCAGTCGTGTTGCCGGCACGCCCGCCGAGCCGCATATGCCGGACAGCGCGGGCACCGCGGTGTCGAGCATCAATCTGCGTATCATCGCCGGCTTTGCCATCATCACTTTTGCGGTCGCACTGGTCGTCGGCGCCATTGCGACGCGCATCGGATCGGATGCTGGTCTGCCCGCGGACCTGGCTGAACGCATGCGCGGACAACTGCTATGGTGGGGTTTTGGCGCGGTATTGCTGGCCGCGCTGCTGGGAGCGATATTCGCCCGCCAAATCGGTGAACCCATCCGCCGCCTGACCGAGCGTCTGCAACGGGAGGATTTTCGGGACTTTGCCGACGGCGCCGGGAAACATCGCGAGTATGCCGAACTCGAGCAACTCAGCCTCACCATGCAGCGGTTGTCGGAATCCGTGCGGGCGAGGGAGGCGGAACTCTCGGAAAGCGAGCGCAAGTTCAGGGAGGCATTTGATCTGGTCGGCGTGGGCCTGACCCAGGTCGATCGATACGGACGCTTTACGCTGGTCAACAGGCGCTTTGGTGAAATGCTCGGCTACAGCACGGCCGAACTCATCGGCAGGCGCTTCGTCGATATCACCCATCCCGACGACCAGCGCGACGACGAGGAACTGATTCGCGATTCGGTCGAAAACCGGAGCGCCGTGCCGATCGCCAAGGAAAAGCGCTATGTGCGCAAGGATGGCTCGGTGATGTGGGCGCAACGCTCAGGCGTAATCGTGCGCGATGCGGCCGGCGAGCCCATGTATGCATTGGGTTCGATTGAAGATATCTCGCAGTACCGGGCGTCCCAGGATACCTTGCAGGCACTCAATGAATCGCTCAAGGCGGTGGTTGAGACATCCCCTCTCGCCATCTACTCGGTGACGCCCAATGGCATCGTCACCTTGTGGAACCCGGCCGCGGAAAAGATGTTCGGCATCGGCAGGGAAGAGGCACTGGGCAGGGCGTCGCCGCTGGTGGCGCAGGGCAATGCCGACCGTGCGCTGGAATTGCGCCGCCGCGTGATGGCCGGCGAGACCGTCTACAACTACGAAATCACCCGCAGGCGAAACGATGGCGCTGAAATCGAAATCAGCGTCTCGGCTGCGCCGTTGCGCGGCGCCACCCAGGAAATAATCGGCGTCCTGGTCACGTGCAGCGACATTACCAGTCTCAAGGAGACCTCCCGTGCGTTGGACCAGCAACTGCATTTCACTCAGGAACTTCTGGAAGTCATGCCGTCGCCAATCTTCTACCGCCGCGCCGAGGGCGCCTATCTGGGCTTCAACCGGGCATGGGAATTGTTCTTTTCCAAGCGCCGCGAAGAATGGATCGGCAAACGTCCACACGATCTGCTGCGAACCGAGGCGGCGACCATGGCGGAAATCGAGGATCGAAGCGTCCTGTCCACCGGCAGGACATCGGTGGCCGAGGCCGTCGTACGCGATGGCAGCGGCAGCGAGCGCCATGTCGTCCGCCATATCAGCCGCTTCACCGATGCCGATGGCCGTCCCGCCGGCGTAATTGGCGTCCTGACGGACATTACCGATTTTAAACAGGCCGCACAGGCGCTCGAGGCGTCCGAAGGCCGTTTCAAGGCGTTGACCGAAAGTGCGATGGATATTGTCACGGTGCTGGACGCCGAGGGCGTCATACGCTATCAAAGCCCTTCCGTGAAACACCTGCTTGGCTATGGGCCGGAAGCGATGCTGGGCCGGTGCCAGTTCGACCTGGTGCACCGCGACGACGCGGAACCGATGCGTGCCGCCTTCCGCGAACTGCTCTCGCGCGGTCAGATGGAGCGTGCGATCGAGTTTCGCGTCGCCCGAAGCGACGGCGCATGGCGCACCCTGGAGGCCATCGGCAAGAACTGCCTGGAGGTGCCCGAGGTAAGGGGAATCATCGTCAATACCCGCGACATCACGGATCGCAAGAATATCGAGGAACGTATTCAGTATCTGGCGTTTCACGACGCACTCACCGGCCTGCCAAACCGCTCACTGATGCAGGATCGTGTCTCGCAGGCCATCGGCCGGGCCGAACGCTCGACCAAGCGGTTTGCGGTGATGTTCATCGATATCGACAATTTCAAGAACATTAACGACACGCTCGGCCATGACGTGGGCGACGAGTTGCTGCGCCAGGTGGCGGCAAGATTGATGGACTCGGTGCGAACCCACGACACGATCGCGCGTCAGGGCGGCGACGAATTCATCGTGTTGCTCGACCAGCTTGAAGGCCATCAGGGCGCCACCCGCGTGGCGCAGAAGATACTCGACGCGCTGCGCATGGCTTTCCAGGTCGGCGGGACCGACCAGCACGTGTCGGGATCGATCGGTATCGCGCTGTTCCCCGACGATGGCCGCGATCCGCCGACCCTGCTCAAGAATGCCGATACCGCGATGTTCCACGGCAAAGCCCTGGGAAAAAATACCTACCAGTTCTTTACGCCGCAAATGAATATCGCGGTCAAGCGCCGCGCGGCCATGGAATCCAACCTGCGGGCGGCGGTGAAGAACGGTGACTTCACGCTGGTCTATCAACCGCAGATCGATCTCAATACCGGCGAAATAGTCGCCTTTGAAGCGCTCGTTCGGTGGGTCTCCGAGGATAGCGGAACCATGATGCCGGGCGAGTTCATTCCGCTCGCGGAAGAAACCGGCCTGATCAATGACATTGGCGAGTGGGTGCTGCGGGAGGCGTGCCGGCAGGCGGTGGTGTGGCGGGAGATGGGCTATCCGGAACGAAGGATGGCGATCAATCTCTCCGCGCGCCAGCTCGCGGACAAGGGCTTCGTCGAACTGCTGGTGGAGATTCTGCGTGAGACCGGCCTGGAAGCGAGTTCCCTGGAACTGGAGATTACCGAGAGCCAGGTCATGCGGCAAGGTGAGGGAAGCGTCATGTTGCTCAACGAAATTGCCGGCATGGGCGTGCATCTGGCGGTAGACGATTTCGGGACCGGGTATTCGAGTCTTTCCTACCTGAAGCGCCTGCCGATCGGCAAACTGAAGATCGATCAAAGCTTCGTGCGCGACATCACTGTCGATCCGAACGATACCGCCATCGTGGTCGCCATCATCAGCATGGCCAGGAGCCTCGACCTCGACATCATCGCCGAAGGCATTGAGACGGCGGGCCAGCTCACGCTGTTGCGCGCCAAGGGTTGCAGCGTCGGCCAGGGATTCTATTTCAGCGTGCCGATGTCCGCCGACGACCTCACGCCCATCCTGTCGAAGACATCCATTTTCGAACAGGCGCCGGCCGCGTACGCCACCTGAACTTCCGGTGGGGCATCGCGGCGGGTGTGGGACGATCAGGCTAGCAGCAGAAACAGGGCGGGAGCCTTGCGGACGCCGGGGTTGTTGCGGCGCCACTCAGCGACCGGTTGCTGGATAATCGACTGGGCAGGGCCGGTCAGGTCACAGGCGACGCACAGGCGGGTCGCGGCCGAGAGCGTGGCAATCAGGTCTGCCAGCAACGCATGATTTCGATACGGTGTTTCAATGAAAATCTGCGTCATGTTGCGTTGCCGCGATTCCCTTTCCAGGTCCCCGATCGCCTTGACTCGCGCAGACTTTTCCTGCGGCAGGTAGCCGTGAAAGGCGAATTTCTGGCCATTCAGGCCGGAGGCCATGAGGCCAAGCAGTATCGATGATGGCCCGACCAGCGGCATAACGTTGATGTGGTGGCGGTGAGCCAGCGCGACGATCGCCGCGCCGGGATCGGCGACGCCGGGTGCGCCGGCCTCGGATACCAGACCGACGTCCTTTCCCGCCAGGAGGGGGCCCAGCAGGTCCGTCAATTCCGCCTGGCTGGCTCGCGCGTCCAGTTCACATATTGAAATCTCCTGTAGCGGGCGTTCGATACCGAGTGATTTCAGAAAAGCGCGCGCTGTTTTCGCATTCTCGGCGATGAAGCAATCCAGCCTCAACGCGCTGGCAATCACCTCGCGCGGCAGGATCGCTCCCGGCGTGAAGGGTTCGGACAGATTGGTGGGGATGAGATACAGTGTGCCGGACATGGCTCGGATCATTCCAGCGTACCGATGCCTTCGTTCTTCAGCATCGTCGTCAGTTCAATCAGGGGAAGTCCGACCAGCGCGGTGGGATCGTCGCTGCGCATCGACGCAATCAAGGCGATGCCCAGGCCTTCCGATTTTGCGCTCCCCGCGCAATCGAGCGCTTCCTCGTGTCCCAGATAGTGTTCAATTTCAGCGTCCGAATAGTCGCGAAAGCGGACCGATGTCGGTACGATTGCCGATTGCGCGCTGCCGGTAACTGTATTGATCAAGGCGATGCCGCTATGAAAGACCAGGGTCTGGCCGCGCATTTCCCGTAGCTGCCGGCGGGCGGCCTCGCGGCTTCCGGGCTTGCCGATGGGCGCGCCATTGAGGTCGGCGACCTGGTCCGAGCCGATGATCAGCGCGCCCGGGAACAGCTTTGCGACACTCCCCGCCTTTGTCAGCGACAGTCGTAACGCCGTCTGCGCGGGTCGTTCATTCGTCAGTGGCACCTCATCGGCATCTGGTTGGGCGACCACGAAGGGGAGTTGCAATCGTCGCAGCAATTCAGCGCGGTAGCGGGATGTTGACGCCAATACAATTTTCTTCTTCAAAATCAATCACTTTTTGACTTTTTGTCCGCAAAATCATATCATGCCCGGCTAAACATAAAGATCCCGCCGCAATGCCTGACGCCATTCATGTTGAACGATTTACCCGGCAGGGGCAGTCCGTATCCGGGCAATTCTCGCCGCAAACGCTGCCGCGCCTGGCCGAATACCTCGCCAGTGAGGAGGGTGAAATTCACTATTCGCTTAGTGGCAGCGTGAGCACCGACGTGACGGGTAGCCAAAAACGTCGGCTTAAGTGTATAATTTCGGGTTGGTTTTCGCTGGCCGACCCGAATACCCTGAAGCCGCTGCGCTATGCGTTGGCCATCGAAAGCAAGCTGGTGCTGGTGCACGATGAGTCCAAGCTTCCGCCGCTGGAGATGGAGTCCGATGACGAGGACTACATCGTTTGCGGCAGTGAACTGGATGTCAGGGATCGCGTCGAAGAGGAAATTCTGCTGGACCTCCCTTCGGCGTTCGGTGGGCAAATGGGGCCGGTGGCCGTTGCGCCCGCGAAGAGCGGGGCCAACAAAGGAAAATCCGGCGTGATCCCCGGCAAGATTTCTCCCTTCGCCAGATTGGCGGAGCTGAAAAAGAAATAGCGCAGAGCAGTAGTGAGTGATTTGAGATTCGACGTAAATTGAACAAGGAGAAACATCATGGCAGTCCAACAGAACAAGAAATCCCCGTCCAAGCGCGGCATGCATCGCGCGCATGACTTTTTGACGACACCGGCGCTGGCCGTGGAGCCCACCACGGGCGAGACGCACCTGCGTCATCACATCAGTCCGACCGGTTACTACCGCGGTCGCAAGGTCATCAAGACCAAGGCCGACGAATAAGCCGCGACACAAAGACAGCAAGTACAAGAAGGTAAACTGCAAGAAAAGTCTTAGGAGGAGGCTTTTCTAATTTATGCAGATCACCATTGCGATCGATGCGATGGGCGGGGACCACGGCCCATCAGCAACCATCCCGGCAGCACTGCAATTTCTCGGCCGGTCAGGCGACTGCCGGGTGTTGCTCGTCGGCAGGCCGGAGGTCATTCAAGCTGAACTCAAACGCGCCCACGCCGACGATGTCGTGGGGCGGGATTCGGGACGGCTGAAAATCGTTGAAGCCAACGAGGTGGTGGGCATGGACGAGGACATCCGTTCGGCCATTCGCAACAAGAAAAATTCTTCGATGCGCATCGCCATCGACCTGGTGAAATCGGGAGAGGCGCACGCGTGCGTCTCGGCAGGCAATACCGGCGCGCTCATGGGCACCGCCAAGTTTGTGCTGAAGACCTTGCCGGGCATCGACCGTCCCGCCATTTGCGCGGCGCTGCCCACGCGCCACGGGGTGGTTTACGTGGCGGATCTTGGCGCCAACGCCCAGTGCACGCCTGAACACCTGCTGCAATTCGCGATCATGGGTGCGATGCTGTGTACCGCCGTGGAAGGCAAGCAGAGCCCCACTGTCGGACTGTTGAACATCGGTTCGGAAGACATCAAGGGCAACGAAAGCGTCAAGGCAGCGGGTGAATTGCTCAAGGCCAGCCACCTGAATTTCTTCGGCAATGTCGAGGGCACCGATATTTACAAAGGCACGACCGACGTGGTGGTGTGTGATGGTTTTGTCGGCAATGTCATGCTCAAGACATCGGAGGGCATGGCCAAGATGATGGGCGACTTTCTCAAGGCCGAGTATTCGAACGGGCTGTACAGCAAGCTCGCTGCGGCAATTTCACTTCCGGTCATCCGCCGCTTCCGCCACCGAATGGACCATCGGCGCTACAACGGCGCAGCGCTGCTCGGATTGAAGGGTGTGGTGGTGAAGAGTCACGGTTCGGCCGATGCTTTTTCCTTCTCTCAGGCCGTCAGCCGCGCGGCCACCGAAGTTGAGCACGGCCTGCTGGGGCTGATCACCGCCGAAATCGAACGCCTGCATGGCGAAGGGCTGCTGGCGCCGCAGAAACCTGCGATGCGGGTGGTAACCGCATGACGTTTTCGCGAATCATCGGCACCGGCAGCTACCTGCCGGAACGCGTGGTCACCAACCAGGATCTCGAGAAGATCGTCGATACCAACGATGAGTGGATTGTGTCGCGCACCGGCATACGCGAGCGCCACTACGCCTCGGACGACCAGAATGCCAGTGACCTGGCCCTTGAGGCCTGCAGGCGTGCCCTGCATGCGGCGCATGTGCACGCGAGCGAGATCGACCTGATCATCGTCGCCACCTCCACGCCCGACATGGTGTTCCCGTCCACCGCCTGCATTCTTCAGGACAAACTCGGGATCAGGCACAGCGTGGCATTTGATATCCAGGCGGTCTGTTCGGGCTTTGTCTTCGGGCTGGCGACGGCCGACCAGTTCATTCGCGGCGGATCCTTCAAGTGCGCCCTGGTGGTCGGTACCGAGGTCTTCTCGCGCATCATGAACTGGCAGGACCGCAGTACCTGTGTACTGTTCGGTGACGGCGCCGGTGCGGTCGTGCTGAAAGCGTCCAACGCGCCCGGGCTCCTGACCACGCATCTCCATACCGACGGCAGCTACCGGGACATGCTGTGCACCCCCGGAACCGTGGAAAACGGCAAGGTGCGCGGCAGCCCGGTGCTGACCATGGAAGGCAGCGCCGTCTACAAGTTTGCGGTCAAGGCATTTGAAGAGGTGGCATGGGAAGCGCTCAATGCCAACGGCATGCAGCCGGGCGAAATCGACTGGTTCATCTGCCATCAGGCCAATCGGCGCATCATCATGCATGCGGCGAAGAAACTGGATCTTCCCGACGAGAAAGTCGTCGTCACCGTCGATCGCCATGGCAACACATCTGCCGCGTCGATCCCGCTCGCACTGGATACCACGGTGCGTGAGGGAAAAATCAAACCGGGCGATAACGTCCTGCTTGCGGCCCTCGGCGGTGGTTTTGCCTGGGGCGCGGCATTGCTGAAGTGGTAACCGACAACATGTCCAGATTCGCCATTGTTTTCGCCGGCCAGGGTTCGCAGTCCGTTGGCATGATGCTGGGATTCGCCGATATGCCGGTGGTGCGGCAAACCTTTGAGGAAGCATCGGACATTCTCAAATTGCCGCTCTGGAACATGATGACCGACGGGCCGGCCGAGGTGCAGAACCAGACCGTCAATACGCAACCGCTGATGTTGACGGCAGGTGTCGCGACATGGCGCGCATGGCAGGAAAAGGGCGGCCGGGCCGGGAAATTTTTTGCCGGTCACAGTCTTGGTGAATATACCGCCCTGGTGGCTGCCGGTGCGTTGAGTTTTGCCGATGCGCTGCCGCTGGTGCGCTTTCGGGCACGGGCCATGCAGGACGCGGTCCCGGAAGGTATCGGCGGCATTGCCGCCGTACTGGGGCTGGACGTTGAGCAGGTCCGCGCCGTATGCGCGGATGCGGCGCTTGGTGAAGTGCTGGAAGCGGTGAATCTCAATTCACCCGGCCAGATCGTCATCGCCGGCCATAAAACGGCCGTCGAGCGCGGCATGGCGCTCGCGAAGGAGCGCGGCGCCAAGCGGGCGCTGCTGTTGCCGATGAGCGTGCCGTCGCATTGCGCGCTGATGAGACCGGCAGCGGAGAAATTGTCGGTGTATTTGCAGGGCATTGCAATGGCCGTTCCGGCCACGCCGGTGATCCAGAACGCACACGTAAGCGCATTCGCCACGGCGGCGGAAATCAACCAGGCGCTGGTCGAACAGTTGTTCCATCCGGTGCACTGGATCGAAACCATTCAATGCGGCGCGGCCGAGGGTGTCGGCACCGTCATCGAATGCGTACCGGGCAAAGTCCTTACCGGCCTCAACAAGCGCATCGACGGCAGTCTCAATTGC
>JBDTSU010000085.1:0-11734 GCA_039930965.1 Betaproteobacteria bacterium | reverse complement strand
GCCCACCCGACGCAGGGCCTGCTGGACATGTACACCATCCGCCACTACAAGAAGGCGTTTCACAACCTGAGCGTGGCGATCGTCGGCGATGTGCTGCATTCGCGGGTCGCGCGCTCGGACATCCACGCGCTGACCACGCTGGGCTGCCCGGATGTGCGCGTGATCGGCCCGAAAACACTCATCCCCACCGAGGTCGAGCGGATGGGGGTATCGGTGTTTCACGACATGTATCGCGGCCTGGAAGGTTGCGATGTGGTGATCATGCTGCGCGTGCAAAACGAGCGCATGAACGGCGCGCTGCTGCCGTCGGCCCACGAATTCTTCAAGAGCTTCGGACTGACCTCGGAAAAACTGTCGCGCGCCAAGCCGGACGCGATCGTCATGCACCCGGGGCCGATGAACCGCGGCGTGGAAATCGATTCACCGATCGCCGATGGCCGGCAGAGCGTAATCCTGCCGCAGGTGACATTCGGCATCGCGGTCAGGATGGCGGTGATGGCGACGGTGACCGGAGCATGAGTAACGGCATGAAGATCGAAATCAACAACGGCCGCCTGGTCGACGCCGCGGACAAGATCGACCAGGTGCAATCGCTCTATGTCGCCGACGGCAAGATTGTCGCCATCGGCCAGGCACCCGCCGGCTGGCAAGCCGACAAGGTCATCGACGCCGCCGGCAAGATCGTCTGCCCCGGTCTCATCGACCTGTGCGCGCGGCTGCGCGAGCCGGGCCTTGAGCACAAGGCCACGCTGGAAAGCGAAATGCTGGCGGCGGTGGCGGGCGGTGTGACCTCGCTGGTGTGCCCGCCGGATACCGACCCGGTGCTCGACGAGCCGGGCCTGGTGGAAATGCTCAAGCGGCGCGCGACCGCGCTCAACCAGGCCCATGTCTATCCGCTGGGCGCGCTCACCACTGGCCTGCGTGGCGAGCAGCTGACCGAGATGGTCGAGCTGACCGAAGCCGGCTGCGTGGGCTTTACCAACGCCGATACGCCGATCGTCGATACGGTGGTGTTGTATCGCGCCATGCAGTACGCCGCCACCTACGGTTATGCGGTCTGGTTGCGGCCCGAGGACGCGCACCTTGCCCGTGGCGGCTTTGCCCACGACGGTGAAGTCGCGTCGCGCCTCGGCCTCGCCGGCATTCCGGTCAGCGCGGAAACGGTGGCGATTTCCACGATGGTCATGTTGATGCGCGACACCGGTGCGCGCGTTCACCTGGCGCGCCTGTCCAGCCGGCAGGGCGTGGACCTGGTGCGCGCGGCCAAGGCGGAAGGCCTGCCGCTCAGTTGCGACGTCGGCATCCATCACCTGTTGCTCACCGATCGCGACATCGGCCACTTCGATTCACAGCATCGCTTCGCGCCGCCGTTGCGCAGCCCGACCGATCGCGACGCGTTATCGCGCGGTGTCATCGACGGCACCGTGGACGCCATTTGTTCGGACCACACGCCGGTTGACGACGACGCCAAGCATGTGCCGTTCGGCGAAGCCGAGCCGGGCGCGACCGGGCTGGAATTGCTGCTGCCGCTGACGCTGAAATGGGCTGAGCAGGCCGGGGTCGACGTCGCCAGCGCGCTTCAAAAAATCACCGCCGGACCCGCCGGACTGCTTGGCCTTGATGCCGGCAAACTGGTCGCCGGCGCGCCCGCCGACTTGTGCATTTTTGACCCGACCGCATTCTGGGCGGTCACTCCGCAGACGCTGCGCAGCCAGGGCAAAAATACGCCATGGCTGCGGCGCGAACTTCAGGCCCGCGTGACGCACACGCTGATCGGCGGCGAGCTGGTATTCAAGGCCTAGTCTGCACATTTCATCGGTCGGCCCCTTTTCGTTACCATTTTCTCTCTTGGCAACGGTCATCCTTTTGAAATCCAATTTGTACTTCGTACTGCACCGGGCCTGCGCGCTCGATAGTGGGCCCCTGGCCGGCGCTTTTTCGTTCTCTTCCCGTGGCATGGCTCGCCATGCCGTGGTCAGTCGAACGAAAAATCGCTCGCCCATCGACCCACTCTCAAACGCGCTCCCATGAAATGTGCAGGCTAGCAGCCCGTCCCTTTTCCGGGCGGGACGCATACGCGGCGACGGTATAATCCCGCCTTGTCTGTTGCGAAAGCCGATCCGCACATGAATGCTCCTGTTTCGCCGTTCGCCGCGAATCCTTTGCTGGACTTTACGGGCCTGCCGCGCTTCGGCGCCGTGACGCCCGCGCATGTCCAGCCGGCGGTCGAGTACTTGATCGCCGAATGCCGGACGGTGGTGGAAAACCTGGGCAGTTCGCCCGGGTCGCCGACGTGGGCGAATTTCGTCGCGCCGCTCGATGATGTCACCGAGCGCCTGGCGCGCTCATGGAACGTGGTCGCCCACCTCAACGCCGTGATGAATTCCCCCGCCCTGCGCGACGCCTATAACGCCGCCCTGCCCGCGGTGACACAGTTCTGGACGGAACTCGCGCAGGACGCACGCCTGTTCACGCAATACCAGGCATTGCGCGGCGGGCCGGACTGGACGCATCTCGACGGTGCGCAAAAGCAGGTGCTGGAAAACCAGTTGCGCGATTTTCGCCTCGGCGGCGCCGAGCTGCCGGCCGATCGCAAGGCGCGCTTCATGGCGGTCCAGGAAGAGCTCTCGATACTGATGTCGACGTTCAACGACAACGTGCTTGACGCCACCAACGCCTACGAGCATTTCGTCGACAACGAGACAGAACTGTCAGGCCTGCCGGAAGATATCAAAACGGCGGCGCGCGAGGCGGCCGTTCAAGACGGCAAGCCCGGCTGGAAGCTCACGCTGCGTGCACCGTGTTACCTGCCGGTGATGCAATACGCGGATTTTCAGCCCCTCCGCGAGCGCCTCTACCGCGCCTACTCGACGCGCGCCTCCGAACTGGGGGCAGACCCGAAGTGGGACAACAGCGCCATCATTCGCCGCATCCTCGTGCTGCGCGCCGAGGCCGCCGCGCTGCTTGCATTCGAGAATTATGCCGGCGTTTCGCTGGCCACGAAGATGGCCGAAAACCCGGGCGAGGTCATCACTTTCCTGGAAGACATGACGGCCAGGGCGAAGCCGTTCGCGCAACACGACTGGGCCGAACTGACCGCGTATGCGCACACTGAACTCAACCTGGCCGACGTGGAAGCGTGGGACGTTGCGTGGATATCGGAGAAGCTGCGTCAGCGCCGCTTCGCGTTTTCCGACAATGAACTCAAGCAGTATTTTCCCGAGCCGCAAGTATTGGCAGGCCTGTTCCGGGTCATCGAGACGCTGTATGGACTGGCCATCACACCGGCCACGGCGGAGACCTGGCACCCTGACGTGCGTTTTTTTGACCTGCGCAACCGCGATGGTTCGCTGGTCGGCCAGTTCTACCTGGACCTTTATGCGCGCGAGGCCAAGCGAGGCGGCGCCTGGATGCAAGACGCGATCAATCGCCGCCGCAAGCGCGGCGTGGTGCAACATCCCGTCGCTTATCTCACCTGCAATTTTTCGCCGCCGCTGGGCGGCAAGCCGGCAGTGTTCACCCACAATGAAGTGATCACCCTGTTCCACGAATTCGGCCATGGACTGCATCAGCTGCTGACCGAGGTCGAGGAACTCGGCGTTTCCGGCATCAATGGCGTGGAATGGGACGCGGTCGAATTGCCCAGCCAGTTCATGGAGAATTTTTGCTGGGAGTGGGAGGTGCTGCGGCACATGACCCGGCACGTCGATACCGGCGAGGTGCTGCCGCGTGAACTGTTCGACAAAATGATCGCCGCGCGGAATTTCCAGGCGGGCATGCGCATCGTCCGGCAACTGGAATTTGGCCTGTTCGACATGCGCCTGCACGCCGGATTCGACCCGGCAAAGGACGATGTCCTGGCGCTGGCAAACGAGGTGCGCAAGGCGGTGGCGGTGTTGAAATACCCGGCATTCAATCGCTCGCCGAACGCGTTCGGGCACATCTTTGGCGGAGGTTACGCGGCCGGCTATTACAGCTATATGTGGGCGCTGGTGCTGTCGGCCGACGCGTATGCGGCGTTCGAGGAATCGGGCGTACTGGACCCGGCGACCGGCGCGCGCTTCCGGCGCGAAGTGCTGGCGCGCGGCGGCAGCCGCCCGGCGCTGGATTCCTTCGCCGCCTTCCGCGGCCGCAAACCGGACATCGAACCCCTGTTGCGCCATAATGGAATGAAGCTTGCCGCCTAATACTTCGCCTGCCGCAATGCCCGACTATCCAAGGAGTACCGCCATGCGTCTATCGCTCGCTGCCATCATTTTGCTGGCATGTGCCCTGGGCACCGCCGAAGCACAACTTTACAAATGGGTCGACAAGGACGGCAAGGTCACCTACTCGGACGTGCCGCCGCCGAAGGATGCGAAGGACGTCAAACAGAAAGGGTACAACGACAACGTCACGCCGTCGGACGAATTGCCGTACGCCGTCAAGGATGCGATGAAACGCAATCCGGTGACGCTGTACGCCAACGCCTGCGGTGAGCCGTGCGACAAGGCGCGCGCGCTGCTCGGCGCACGCGGCGTCCCGTTCACTGACCGCAATCCGGAAACCGATCAAAGCGCCAAGGATGCCCTGCAGGAAGCGGCCGGCGGTCTGTCGGTGCCGACCCTCACCATCGGCGGGCGGGTGATCAAGGGATTTGCCGACAGTGAATGGCACGATGCCCTGACCAGTTCCGGATATCCGCGCACCAACCCCGGCGTTCGCGCCAAACCGGCAACGCCCGCCGTACCGGCCGCTCCCGGAACGGCCGCCTCGTCTGCTGCGCCGGCAACTCCCGCCACGCCGGCACCGGCCAAGTAGCACCGGCGCTGCGGGAGCGTGATGAAACTCGCGACCTGGAACGTCAATTCCCTCAACGTGCGCTTGCCGCACGTGCTGGATTGGCTGCGCAGCCATCAGCCGGATGCGCTGTGCCTGCAGGAACTGAAACAGGAAGACGCCAAGTTTCCGCTGGCCGCGTTCGAGGACATCGGCTATCAGGCGGTATTCGACGGCCAGAAAACCTACAACGGTGTTGCCATACTGTCACGCTCGCGGCCTGAAGATGTCAGCAAGGGCATTCCCGGGTTCGCCGACGAACAGAAACGCGTGATCGCCGCGACCATCGGTGGTCTGCGGGTGGTGTGCGTCTACATTCCGAACGGTCAAAGCATCGACTCCGACAAGTACCAGTACAAACTGAAATGGCTGGACGCGCTGGCCGCATATATGCAATCGCAAATCGCCACGTACGGCGACGTCGCGCTGCTCGGGGATTACAACATCGCCCCGGAAGATCGCGATGTGTACGACCCGAAGGCCTGGGAGGGACAAGTGCTGTGTTCCGAGCCCGAGCGTGCCGCCTTGCGGCGACTGGTCGATCTGGGGCTCAAGGACAGCTTCCGCCTGTTTCCACAACCCGAAAAGAGTTATTCCTGGTGGGATTACCGCATGAACGGGTTCAAGCGTAATCTCGGCCTGCGCATCGATCACATCCTGCTCACGCCCGCCGTCGCCGCGCGCTGCGAAAGCGCGGCAATCGACATCGAGCCGCGCAAATGGGAACGGCCCTCGGATCATGCGCCGGTCATGGCCGTGTTGCGCTAGTGCAACCGTGTGCCGGCCCGCCTGGTAGCCCGGCCGTGCCGCCAAGGCAAGCTCGATACGCTATCGGAGAGTGCCCGCATGATCGCGACTGATTCGGCCAGTCGCATGGCGCGCGAAGTGCTGGCGCGCTATGACATCCTCGACACGCCGCCAGAGCCCGCATTCGATGACCTGGCGCGGCGCGCGGCAGAGGTATTCGGCGCGACCATGGCCGGAATCTCGCTTTTCGATGCGGGCGACGCCGACGCACCGGCAGCGGCCAACTCGGTCGATGGGCTCGGGCGCGGTGCCTGGCGGGAGTGGTTCAAGTCACGGGTGAATTTTCCGGTCGATACCCTGGCGCGCGAACTCAGTTTCTTCCTGCCGGCGTCGGCCGTCACCGGGCACCGGCTGCGCATTTTTGTGGTGCCCGATGCCTTGGCGGACAAGCGCTTTCGCGATCATCCGCTGGTATCCGGGCCGCCGAATATCTGTTTCTATGCCGGCGCCGCCATCATTTCCAAAGAGGGGGCGATGATCGGCGTGCTGTCGGTGTTCGATACGGTCGCGCGCGAGGCGGTTCCTCGCGAACTTGAGGCGTTGATCAATCTGGCCGAACTGACCCGTGCGCGGCTTGAGGCGCGCGCCGAGCGGCGCCTGGAATCCCGGCACAGCCGCCTCGAGCGCGTGCCCAGCGGCACGCCGACACCGGCCGCGGCGCAACCGCCCGTTGCGCGTCCGCTGGCGACGGTGGACGAGCCCAGCTCCGCCGACCAGCACCTCGAGCACGTCACACAGGAATTCATGCGCCTCGAGCAGTTGCTGGAGGATGAAATTGCCACCCGCAAAGCCACCGAGGACCGGCTGCGCGATGAGAAAGATTTCTCGGATGCCACCATCAAGAGCCTGCCGGGCGCGTTCTTCATGTTCGATGCCGGCGGTAAAATGATTCGCTGGAACGAGAGCTTTGCCGAAAAGACCGGCTACGGCGTCGAGGACATGCAGCAGAAGCACGCGCTTGATTTCATCGCCGACAAGGACCGGGTGGCGGTCGCCGATGCGATCCGGCGTATTTTTGAAACCGGCGGCGAGGTCGTGATCGAGGCCGACATCCGCAACAAATCGGGCCGCGAGACGCCGTATTCCTTTCAGGGCCGCGCGCTGGATATCGGCGGCCGGCGAATCTGTCTGGGTGTGGGCCGCGACATTACCGATCGCAAGCGCGCCGAGCGCGAAGTCACCCGCGCCAAGGAGCGACTCGACCTGGCACTGGCGGGCTCCAATCTCGCCATCTGGGATTGGGACCTGACGGCCAATGAAGTTTATTTCAGCGAGGGCTGGGAGACGCTGCTCGATGCCAAGCCGGCCAATGAACCCGGCACGGTCTTCAGCGGCGAGGACGTGCTGGCGTGGAATCACCCGGATGACCGGGAGCGCTTTCAAAATGCGCTGATGGTGGCCGCCAAGGGCGAGACCGTGGATTTCCTGTGCGAATACCGTGTCCCCGATCCGCACGGCGCCTGGGTGTGGATGCAGTCCAAGGGCAAGGTCGCCGAACGCGCGGAAGACGGCCGCGCGTTGCGCATGACCGGCACCACCGCCAATATCACCACCCGCAAGATGGCCGAGGACCGCGTCGAATTCCTCGCCACCCGCGATCCCCTGACAGGGCTGCCGAATCGCATGCTGCTCAACGACCGCCTCGAACAGGGGGTGGCCAATGCCGCGCGCAAGCGTTCGCGCCTGGCCTTCATGTTCATCGACCTCGACCGTTTCAAGACCATCAACGATTCGCTCGGCCACGATGTCGGCGACGAGCTGCTGAAACGGGTGGCGGCGCGCCTGTCCGCGTGCGTGCGCGCGACCGATACCGTGGCGCGCCTGGGCGGCGACGAGTTCGCGGTCATCCTCGAGAACCTGCCGGTCGCCGACAGCGCCGACGCGCAGGAAGGCGCGCAGAATGTCGCCGACAAGATGATCGCTTCGCTGGCCGCGCCGATCATGATCAACGGTCAGCACCTCAATACGTCCTGTTCCATCGGCATCAGCGTCTATCCGATCGACGGCCAGGATCCGCAAACGCTGATGAAGCACGCCGACGTGGCGATGTATGACGCCAAGGCCAAGGGCCGCAATAATTACCAGTTCTTCTCGCACGAGATGAATGCCCGCGCGCAGGAGCGGCTGTCGATCGAGAATTTCCTGCGCCTCGCGCTGCGGCGCAACGAACTGCTGCTGTACTACCAGCCGCGCGTGTCCTTCCTCACCGGCCAGGTGACCGGCGTGGAAGCGCTGATCCGCTGGCAGCACCCCCGCCGCGGCCTCATCACGCCCGACAAGTTCATCGGCGTGGCCGAGGATTCGGGCCTGATCGTGCCCATCGGCGAATGGGTGATCGAGCACGCCTTCCTGCAGATCGCCGAATGGCGAGAACGCAGCGGCCGCGACCTGAAACTCGCCGTCAACCTGTCGGTCGGCCAGATGTTCGACGGCGACCGCCTGATTCGCGCCATCACCACCTGCGCCAAGGCCGCCAACCTCGATCCGACCGTGGTGGAACTGGAACTGACCGAAAGCATGCTGCTGAAGAACATCGATGACACGGCGGAACTGCTGACGCGCCTGGGTAAAATGGGCGTGGGGCTCGCCATCGACGATTTCGGCACCGGCTATTCTTCGCTGTCCTACCTGAAGCAACTGCCGGTCGATACCATCAAGGTCGATTCCTCGTTCGTGCGCGATATCGGCACCGACCCCAACGACGAGGCCATCATCCGCGCCATTATCGCCATGACCCACAGCCTGAAGCTCAACGTGGTGGCGGAAGGGGTGGAGCGCGAAGACCAGTACCGCGTGCTGCGCGACCTGGAATGCGACGAGTACCAGGGATATTTCTTCTCGAAGGCCCTGCCGCCGGCAGAGTTTGAGGCGGAGTTTCTGGATCTTCAGTAGCCGGAGAAAATAGTTGAAACTCTAATGCTGGTGCGGTATCTGGCGGCAAAATGGCTGGAGAAGCGCGCCAGTGCTAGAGTTTCCAAATTACGTCGGCCCCGATGAGGCGGGGACCCAGTGGCTTTTCGCGAAGGGCTGCCGTCGTCATTTTTTTTACGAGTGATGCCGGGGGTAGCCCGGCGGCTACTCACTTTCTTTGCTTCGCCAAAGAAAGTAAGCAAAGAAAGGCGACCCGAGGTTCGTCGCCCCTGCGGGCTTCCCTTCGGAATCCGCTGCATCGGATTCCGGTTCCGCAGGCGCGATGCGATGCTTCGCGAAACCCCTGCTACACCTCGGAACAACAGGCCGCTGCGGAACTCGGGCTCGTGGTTAGGTTGGCACAAACGGACTTGGCTGACGCTCGCCCTCAGACAGTCCTCGCGGACTACCCCTGTCGTTCCTGCGTTACTCGGCGACTCTCATCGGGACCCGGTCGATATTTCACCACTGTCGCCCCGGCGCAGGCCGGGGCCCAATTTGACGTTCATGAATTTGGATTCCCGCCGTCGCCGGAGAGACGGAAATTACTTGCGGCCGTCACGCTGCGCCAAGGGTCCCCATGAGAGTCGCCGAGAAGCGGAGCAAACGCGAAACCTTTTGCGCAATGCCCGTTCGAGCCCGAGTTCCGCAGCGGCCCGCGTTTGTGAGCAGCGCAGGGAACCCCGTCAGGGGCGACGAACCTGGGGTCGCCCTGCTTACTTTCTTTGGCGAAGCAAAGACAACATAGCGAAAGCGGAGTTGCGGCGAAGGCTAACTCGCGTAGCGAGTTAAGCGCGCCTACTTGGCGCGCGGCCGTAACCAAAAAAGCCGCCGCCGCCGGGCTACCCCTGGCATTTGCGCCCAATGGGTCGAGCACTGTCGCAATTCAGACCTGTTACTTTCCCTCCGGCAAAAACATCTCCAGCAAATCATTCAAAAACAACCGCCCCTTATCCGATGGCTTCACGCGTATGTGATCGCGCGTGATCAACCCTTTCGCTTCCGCCTGATCCAGCGTCGCGGTGATCGCCGTCACCGGCAACCCGGTGCGCTCGACAAACATCGCCAGCGAAAACCCCTCGGTGAGACGTAACGCATTGAGCATGAATTCAAACGGCAGCTCCGCGCGCGAAATGGTCTTGGTTTCCTGTGCAGCATCACCCAGCGCTGCTTTATCCATGAACGCCTGTGGCTGCTTGAAACGAGCCTCGCGGGTGACGCGGTCCGGAAAGGAAATCTTGCCGTGCGCGCCCGCGCCGATACCGATGTAATCGCCAAAGCGCCAATAATTCAAGTTGTGCCGGGATTCGCGGCCGGGCCGGGCATAGGCGGAAGTTTCATAGTGCGAGTAGCCGGCGTCCGCCAGTTTGGCCCCGATCATCGCCTGCATGTCGGCCGCCAGATCGTCGTCGGGCAGCGGCGGCGGGAAGCGATGGAACAACGTGTTGGGTTCCAGCGTCAGGTGATAGATCGACAGGTGGTTGGTGCCGAAAGACAGCGCGGTGTCGATATCCTGCGCGCATTCTTCCAGCGTCTGCTTCGGCAACGCGAACATCAGGTCGAGGTTGATGTTGTCAAAGTTGTCCTGTGCGATCTCGATGGCGCGCCGGGCTTCGCCGCCGTTGTGGATGCGGCCCAGTGCCTGCAAATGCGATTCGTTGAAACTCTGAATGCCGATCGACAGTCGATTCACGCCGGCCGCGCGAAAGCCGCGGAATTTCTCCGCTTCGAACGTACCGGGATTGGCCTCCATGGTGATTTCAGCGTCGCTTTCCAGCGGCAGGCGCGCGCGCACCGCGGCGAGGATGTCGTCGATGCCCTCAGCCGAAAACAGGCTCGGCGTGCCGCCACCGAAAAACACCGTGTACACGCGCCGGCCCCAGACATTGGGCAAGGTGTGATCGAGGTCTGAAATGAGCGCATCAATGTACTGCCGCTCGGGAACCGCGCCGGTGCCACCCCTGGCCTCGTGGCTGTTGAAATCGCAGTACGGGCATTTGCGAACGCACCAGGGGATGTGAATATAGAGCGACAGCGGCGGCATGGCCATTAGCGCGATTCGGTCGGGTGGCCCGCCGGGTGCCATGAGCGGCGCCGCCATCAGTGCCGGGCCCGCAGCTTTTCGGCAAGTGCCGCCATGGCCTTGCCGCGATGGCTGACACGGTTCTTGATGTCGGGCGCCAGTTCGGCGGCGGTCAAGCCGAACTCGGGCAGCAGGAAATACGGGTCATAACCGAATCCGCCGCTGCCGCGCGGCACAGCGATTACCTCCCCGTACCACTCCGCGTCGGCGATCAGCGGATGCGGATCGTCGGCATGCATCACCAACACCAGCGCGCAATAGTAGAACGCACGGCGATCGGCAAAGGGCATCAATTCCGCGACCAGTCTGTCGTTATTGCGTTGATCCGATTTCGGCTCGCCCGCATAACGCGCCGAGTACACGCCGGGCGCGCCGTTCAGCGCCCGCGCGCAAAGGCCGGAATCGTCGGCCAGCGCCGGCAGACCGGTCGCTCGCGCGGCATGGCGCGCCTTGGCCAGCGCGTTTTCGACAAAGGTGGCGTGGGGCTCCTCGGCCTCGCTCACCCCCAGTGCCGCCTGGGGCACCGCCTCGAAGTCGAAGGGTTGCAGCAGGGCGGCGAATTCGCGCAGCTTGCCGGGGTTGTTGCTGGCGATGACGATTTTGTTCATGGTTCGGCATTATCCCGCCTCCACCGCCCAGTTTCCGCGAGTGGCGGCCGGCCCGAGGGGATTCCAGGCGGGAATGGCCATGGCTTGGGTGAAATGCTGCGTTGCGGTAAAATCAGACTCTTCGCTCTTTTTCGCTGTCCGCCGCGCAGTTTCCTCCACCACCGCTCTCAGGGATCGACAAAAATGACCATCAAAGTCGCCATTAATGGCTATGGCCGCATCGGCCGCAACATTCTCCGCGCCCACTATGAAGGCAACAAGAAGCACGATATCCAGATTGTGGCGATCAACGACCTGGGCCCGGTCGAGACCAACGCCCACCTGACGCGCTACGACACCGCGCACGGCAAGTTTCCCGGCACCGTCGTCGTCGACGGCGACTCCATGATCGTCAACGGCGACCGGATCCGGGTGCTGGCGCAGCGGGACCCCGCCCAGTTGCCGTGGGGCGAACTGGGCGTGGACGTGGTGCTGGAATGCACCGGTTTCTTCACCACCAAGGAAAAGG